>CAYRFL010000024.1:0-47129 GCA_964423515.1 uncultured archaeon | reverse complement strand
ATCAATTTCAGGAAGGCGATCATCTACCTTTCGGAGGATCACTCATCCTCTCTTCCGGGAAAGGAGGCCATAGTCCGGGCTTTCGATGAACTGAGGGAGGAATACAACGAGCTGCTGGCCGATTACGGTATCATATTCTCGGCAAACAGGGGCACCGTGTCCTCGAGATCCTCCGTATACTCAATGGATTTCACAGTTACTCTCGTCTATCTCACCGACGGAGAGACATCCTCCCTGTCGCGAAACATGCATCTGGAGATATCTCTGTAGGACCCGGATGAGATTCAACAGTACCAAGGGTGTTATATTGACCGGAAGGGCAGGCAAGTACAAAGTAAAAATGGAAGGGAACAGTTCGATCTACCATGTTCTGGGGATCCTATTGATATTACTGCTCTCCTCCCTGCTGTCAGTAGGCGTTCCATCGTGGGACCGGCAGGTATCGGTTGGGGACGTCGAGACCACCGGCGACTGGTCGCTTTCAGCGGGTAACAGGGCGGAGAACATAGACATCATGATCAACTGGTACGGGGTCAATACCGTGCCCAACAATCCCGATTACTACTCCATTGACATAGACTACATTCCCTTCTGCGACGTCCGGAACAGGAATGCCACCGACGTGAGCGGCGTCTTAGTAAACTGTACAATCTTCGAGGGTGGGAACGTAACGCCGCTGCGGGAGTACAGCCAGATCGTATCCGTGAACAAGTTCACCAATCAAATGGTGGAATTCGATGCCTGGCACCCCATGAAGGAGGCGGAGTACAGGTTGTTCTTCGAGATCGGCTTCGACGGTGACAGCTACCGGGATCCCAATCCGGGTAATAACAACGCGACAAAGACCATCTCCGTCGAGGAAAGGGTGGACGTATCCGTGGAGAAGCTCGAACTCTACCCCGATCTGGACCGCTACACACAGGGACAATCCGTTCAGGCCAACATCACGGTGATGAACAACGCTCTCTCCAGAGGCAACTTCAGCTGCATCGGGAATATCAGCAGCGTGGGTTCCAACATCCCCGTAAAGAGCGTTTCGCAGGAGTTCTCGCTGGCGCCATCGGCGAATGCGGTAATGCGGTTCAACTACACCATCGACAAGGTATCTCTCCTCAACGTCAGCGCCTGGGTGATAAATCCCGAGAACAGGAACGACGACGACAACATGTTCAGACATATAGATGTAATAAGGATAGAACCTCCAGTGGCGGTAATAACCAAACCGGTTTCCAACCTTCTCCCCTCCGAGGAAGCCCCGGAGTACTACTTCGACGAGGCCATAGAACTGGATGCGAGCAAATCGTGGAATGACCCAAATTCCACCGATCTGGTCTATACATGGGAGTCCAGCCTCGAAGGGATCCTATCCCACAAGGCCGTGGATACCGTAACGCCCCTGGACGCATACAATAAACCCCTGAATTGGCAGCCCGGCACACACGTTATCACTCTCACGGTGAGCGATGGGACATACACCCGAAACACCGAGACGGTGATCGAGATAAAGACCAGGGGCGACCTTCATGACAAGGAGGAAAAGACCGAGATCACGGGTCAGTACGTGGGGGGTGACAACGTGGATCTGGAGGTGACCGAGATCGAGGATCCGGGGGTGGCCTACCCATCGAAACTCCTGTCCATGGGATTGTTCCAGAAGATCTCCATAGATGCCGATAAGATGCCGGAATCCCTCCTGTGGCTGAACATATCGGTGGAAATACGGGATTATATGCAGACGGTGAACAATGAGGAGACCAAGGTGGACGACGAGGCGGCCTGGCTTTACATCTTCGACGAGGAGGAGGTGAAATGGACGAGGGTGGATCACCGGGGGGTATATCCCAAGGACAAGAAGACCTGGATCAGGCTCGAAAATCCCGATTTCACAACCAAGATCGGCCTCTTCTGCAAGATGAAGCTGGATGTGGCAAAGATATCCGGCACCGTCTACGGATGGAGCCCGGAAACCGACCTGAGGACCCCCTTACCCGCCGCCTCCCTGAGGATCGACCGCGCAGATGAGGTATTCTCCGACGAGACAGGGGCCTACTCGTTCTTCGCGTCCTACTCCAAGGAGTTCGAGATAACCGTCGCCATGGGCGGCTACACGGAGATAACCGAGAGGTTCTACCTGAAGAAGGGGGAGGAGATCAAGAGGGACTTCGTCCTCAAGCTGAAGCTCGGAGAGGTGAATGGAACGGTCGTCGATTACAGGGGTGACCGGATCGCCGGTGTGGAGGTGGTGCTCCTGCCCAAGGCCGGGCGGGTCTTCGTAGTCAATGAGGAGCGGTATATCGCATTCACCAATGACACTGGGAACTTCCACTTCGAGCACCTGCCCATAGGGAGCTACAGGCTGACCCTGACGCCCATGGGCAAGTACACGGGAGGCAGCCTCGACAGCGTCACCGTGGATTTCGAAAAGAGGAGCTATGTCGAGAACATAACCTTCAACGAGTGGAACGAACCCCCCGAGGTGGAACTCATAAGGGTAGAACCGGCCTATTCCGGTACGACGGAGGACGTGTTCAAGATATATATCAAGTATCGCGATCCCGAAGGTCTTCCCCCCTCCGTCCTGAACCTGAGGGACGAATACAAGGGTACTGACAAACTGTTCACAATGGAGGAAATGGAGGGCAATATAACGGAAGGGGTGGAATACACCTCCAACTGGTATCCGACACAGGCCGGCACCTTCTCACTGATCATCACGGCCAGGGACTCCGGCGGCAAACCTCCAGCGGAAGAACCACCGCCCATCGTAATGGAGATCAAGGATGTTCCCGAACCTGATACCGATCCCACGATCCCAACGTGGTTGGTCATCGTCATAGTCGCCGTGCTGGTCCTCGGTCTGGCCATAGGCGCATTCCTCTTCACGCGCTCATCCAAGAAAAAGTACTTCTGCCCGGAATGCGGGGAAGAGGTGGGATTAGACGATTTCGAATGTCCGGAATGCGGGGAGGAGCTGCCCGATTTCACCATGGAAGAGGAGGAAGAGGAATACGAGGATGAGGACGATGAGGAGGAAGTGGATGACGAGGATTTCGATTCCTATACATCCATCAGGTCAACATAGAAGAAACGGGTTTAGATGAAACGAGACTGCCGCGCGAGATCGCTCACACCGATGATCATCATCCTGGGTCTACTAGTTCTATCCCTGTCCGGTTTTTCCGCTCTGACCGGCGATCCGGAGAGTGAAGACGACTGCCGGATCTCAAGGCCCGAGGAAGGTCTGGAGAAGGAATGGAGGGAACCGGGAAATGATGCCGAGGCCGGAAGGAACGCCAACTCACCGCCCAGGCTCTTCTGGACACTGGAGGAGAACTACGAGAACAACGGCGTTCATCCCACTTCGGGAATATCCACCGATACGTTCCTCTTTCGGATAATGTACTTCGACGACGAGGATGACGACCCGAGGGCTGCCCCCGGATTCATCCACCTTGTTCTGGACGGGATCAATCATACCATGGATACGGTGGACGCCTATTTCCCCGACGGCTCCATATTCGTCTGCAATCTCACCGGGCTCAATACCACGGAACACACCTACTATTTCGAATGCTCGGACGGCGGGAGCATCGTTAGCTTTCCCAGTGGGTCCCGCATGGACCTGCCCGTTATCAATACCAGACCGGAGCTGCTCGTCCCCCGGCTTCCCTCTCCCGGAGGAAATTCGAACGCGGGGACGGTCTTCCCCGTCGTGGCCAATTCCACCGATCCCTTCACCTTTCAGGTGCTCTACAGGGACATTGACGGCCACCCTCCATCCTCCCGGAAGGATTCCAGGGGAATATACATAGATAACGTCTTTTACAAGATGGATCCCCAGGAAGGAGTGGGCCAGTACTACGATAACAATTACCAGAACGGCGAGATATTCGAGGTCAGGGCCCATCTGCCCACGGGAGATCTGCACTCGTATTACTTCGAGTTCGAGGACGAGATGGGCGCTATAGGCTATACCGAGACCTTCGAGGGGCCCGTGGTCGTGGAGGGATTTCCCGATATACGGGTGGTATGGGAGAACAAGGAACCCGCCATTACCGGAGCCCCGTCCGAGCCCGATCCGGATAGTTGGGATGAAGTGGTGATCACGGCCGGGATAGAGAATCCCAGTGATTTCTCCGTCAACGAGGCTTTTCGCGTGAGTTTCGAGATATTTCACGCCAACAGGCTCAGCGGAGTATATACCCCGGCGGTAACCTTGCTGGAATGGGTAGACCACCTCTATGATCATTCGAGCACCTATGTGAGCACTAGCTTCAATGCCAGGGACATGGGCCGATACAGGGTGGTGGTCACGGTGGACAGCGATAACGACATACTCGAGATCGTCGACAACAACGATACAAAGACGAACAACGCCGCCACCCGGTTCTTCACAGTGGGACCAGACCTTTCCATAGTGTCCGATGACATCCTGCCTGCCGCCGGATTTGCCGGTACCGTCTTTCCCGTAACGGCGAGGATATTCAACACGGGGCCCACGGATGCCGTCTTCAACAGCCAGCGCCCCCTTGAGGTATTGATATCCATAGGGGGGGAGCCGTACCTGTCCTACGTTCGGAGGACGATACCTGCGGGAGGCTACGCAGATGTGGTTGTCGAGGAATACCGCCACAGAACGCCGGAGGTTCTCGCCATCGCCGTCAAGGTCGATGAGAAGAACGATCTGGCCGAGGCAGCGGAGAACGGGACCTTCGACAACAACAACGTGGACTACAAGGAGTTGAGGATAGTGGAGCGATTGGGTGATACCGCATCGCCATCGTTCTGTCCGGGAATGTTCTCTCTGATCTTCATGCTGTTCCTGATAGCTTTGATAACCGCATTCAGGAAGGTCTGGACCTGATCTGCGGAGCATTATCTTCGCATCATGACCTTTCGGAAAGACCGGGCTCGATGCATCGATCCTTCTCGTCGCAAGTGAGATCCTCGAGAGCCGCTTCAAGAGCGTTCAATCTTCCTTTGCCACGCTTCAGGTGAGCAAGTGCCCGGGAGTGAAGAAAGCGCAGATACCCTTCACCGCATAGCAGCTTTCCTCCTGCTCCCAGCGGTACGTGCATCAGCTCGCTCGTAAGGAGCTCCACCGTGATCTTGACTGGCTCCCCCGACCCTCTGTCGATCTTCACCGAACGAAGGGTGGAATATTTGAATCCGCTTGCCTGGGCGAGGTTCCGAAGCCTTATCGCAGAGATCAGTGAACGGGCTTCTACGTGGAATATGGGTGATTGCACCATCAGATAAAGAAGACCTTCTTCTCCTCCGTTCAATAACGCATCACCATCCGCTTCGTCAGGGTCATTTGCGCCTTCCACATTGTCATGATCAAACGTTCCAGCAAGGCGATGCAGATCCCCTCTATCTGAATTCCCGGCCTTTGGCCCATAGATGGTAACGGCCTTTCGGAAATCATCGAAGGACACCTCCTCATGCCATTTTGCCAGGACTTCGGAGCGTCTCTTCTCTCCCACTGCGGGCAGCTCGATGAGTTGAATGCGTCCGCTGCACGAACTGGTCGTGATATAATCCGAATTTGAGTTCAACGTGCGAAGGACCGGTAGGACTCCGTCATCTACTTCCCCGCGGCGAATGAGCTCCTGGAGTTCACTGAACCTCTCTTTACGATTGGCGATCATGCTGCTGCCCTTGATAATTTAATAAAAAGGGAAGTACCAGGGTATAGATAACTCTTTCGATACCTGGAGAAAGACGTGCGGGGATATGCGGCCGTTCCAAAAATGGAGCGACGGCTCGGGTGGTAAAAACAATATAGAAGGATGGACGGCCTTGGCCATGACCGTCCATCCCGCAAGGAGGGATGTTATCGTGAGGGGGAAATACGGCGGGCGTGAGCCCGCCTGGGGGGGTTTCTTTCAATTCTTCCGAGGTCCATCGTTTTCCGGGATACCCGGGATGGGCCGAACCAGTCAAGGTCAATTTGGCGGTCCCTTGGCCGGACCGCCTTTCTTCAAGGAGGGTTTGAAACGTATATTTAAACGGGCGGGGCAAGGCCCGCCCGCCGCACTGGGTCCCATCCCCATGGCAACCAGCTCTGAAAGATGTGTCGGGTAGACAGACAGACATACCAGCCAGGGTGCCTACCCTTTTGCAAGGAGGGAAGTAATCGTTATCATTCGAACATTTCGTACCTGTTATCGTCCTCGAGCTCACGGAGTTCGGCACGCTTCTTGATTATCTCGCGCTTTCTCTCCTTCACCCTCTGCCTCGCGGTAAGTGTTTTCTCGATGTGTTCCGAAAGGAGCCTGTTGAGCAGCGATTCCATGTTCAGCTCGTATCCGGGCCCGATTATGTTGAGGAGAGCCCATTCATGCATCTTGTTTGGAACATTGATGTTTACCTTCTTGGCATTGGAGGTGACGGCATACTGCTCAAGAAGCTCGCCCACAGCAGCGCGTAAACACTCCGAACGCGATGGAAAGATGCCTCTCATAACCAGCTCCTCGATCTGGTTCACCACATCGGGGGAGTCACGGAAGTTCAGGAGCACACCGCTGTCGGAGGACATGTTCTTCATTCACCTCTGTAATAAGTTATAAACCAGGTACTATATTAATCTTTCTAATAATTTACTTCTAGTTAACATTTTAATTTGAATTTGTATTACGAAATAGCTTTGAAGGGCACTTACAGATAACCATAATATGTAATATTCATAACCCATAGATAATATTTTCTGATGTTTTGCGTCTTCAAGAGAGACCGGACCCCATACAAATGACGAATATGGAGTTCGAGGGTGTGCTCCCGTTTCACTCCGTGGCATCAAAGATACCACTCAGCCCTCGGCGCGTCAGCCTACGGGCGAGCGAAGTGATTGCACGTCCTCGCTAGAGCACTAAAGAATTTCTCCGTGTCAGGAAGGTCGGTATTCGCCGACAATGTGACCGGACGGCCACTTCTATTAATTCATATCATAATTTTACTGTAGCGGGCTTGCGCCCATACCTCCCCTTTTCCACTCCCGGCTATCGAGCCCGCTTTATCTCAGGTTGAAAGGTAACGTTGGTAAATCGGTCAGATCCTCTTTCATAACGTCTATGGTTCAGAACACAAGGATACGTTCATTACCTGCCAACTCATTCAAGGATCCACTCACTACAACGACAAGCGACCTGCGTAATAATGAAAATTCCATTGTAATACGAGAAAAATCGGGTACCCACGGATACCTATCCTTCGATGAGCATGGCGTCCCCGAACGAATAGAATCGGTATCTTTCCCTGACGGCAACATCATAGGCATTTTTCACGGCGTCCATCCCTGCATAGGCGGATATCATCTTGAGAAGGGTGGAGCGAGGCAGGTGAAAGTTGGTCAGAAAGAATGAAGAAGGCGTTCGAAAGCGGTAGGGCGGATATATATACAGATCGCTGTTGCCCGAGTCCTCCACCAGCGACCCGCGGCGCGAATAGACGGTCTCCAGGGTCTTCATGGTGGTCGTTCCCACGACCCAGAGCCGTCCCCCGGCCCTCATTGCCTCGTTAATCGTCCGCGCACAACCGCCGTCCACGTAATAATGCTCCAGGTCCATCACGTGTCCCTCGACGTTCTCCGACGAAACGGGCCTGAACGTCCCGGGGCCGACGTGCAGGGTGAGCCTCGATATTATCACCCCCTTCTCTCGGAGCCTCACAAGTAGGTCCCTGGAAAAATGCAGTCCCGCCGTGGGTGCGGCCACCGAACCGGGATTCCGGGCGTATACGGTCTGGTACTCCGCGGGATCCTCGAGGTTTTTTTTAATATAGGGAGGCGTGGGCATCGATCCGAGATCGCCCAATAGATCATCAAGCTTAACTGTATCCGGTCCGCATCTCCCTGCTATCGAGAATCCGACCCTGTATTTCCCACCTTCGAGATGCTCCTCGATGGTAGCCTCGTAAGGACCGCCGTCGAGGTTGAACCGCATTCCTTCCCGGATCCTCTTGCCCTTCACGTAACAATGCCAAGAATTTTCGGAGATCGGAAGATCGGCCCGGAGCATGGCCTCATGGTCCCCGACCGCATTGAGGATCAGCAGTTCCACCCTGCCGCCGGTCATCTTTTTCCCGGATAATCTGGCGGGAAGCACCTTTGTGTCGTTCATGACGAGGACATCCCCTGCTCCGAACAGCCTCGATATGTCCGAGAAACGAGCATGGCGGATATCTCCCGAGTTGCGGTTGAGTATGAGAAGCCTCGATGAATCCCTGGGTTCGGCGGGGGACTGGGCTATAAGCTCCCGGGGCAGCTCGTAATAGAATCGGTCGGTCTCCAAGACAGCCCTCCATCCTAAGAATATTAACCTTCCAGGGAGAACGAGTAGTTGGCCGAGGCGTTCGTATCCTTCAGCTCGTCCAATGCTGGAAAACCGAGCTCACGGGCCTTTACCTCGTCGAGATTCCCATCCTCGGTCATCATCTTGCGGATGTCCACAAGCCTGATGATCCGGGGATTCTCCGGGGCCAGCTTCTTTTTCATGCCCGGGATGTGTCCGTCCCCCACAACCGCGAGGACATGATTGTATTTCACCGAGAGTTTTCTGATATTTGCGCTCATATATACATCGCGATAATCGATGAGCTGACGCTTGATCTCCGGGAATCTCTTCTCCATCTCGTCCAGGAAGAACTCGGGTCGGTCCTGAAATTTCTGAAGCTCCTTCTCTATCCTCTTTTTGCCGATGAACATCCCGCCCACGGCGCTGGCGAGAAGCCCCGCCTTCTCCTTCAAGGTAAGGGAATCGAGGATGTTCTGGCCATCTGTAGAGGTTGGCACGTCGATGAATGCCAGGGGCAGGTGCATCTTTCTGGCCATCCGGGCAGCCGTCAACATCTCATCGCCCACGCTGGAGCCGTACTTATCCGCGACCTTCTTTTGAAAATTGGATAGCATCCGGTATAGAAATGGCACATCCTTCGATATCTCGCCGCTGGAGAGGGCCTCGTATCTCTGCCGGTCCAGTTCGATGCAGATGATATCCGGCTCGCAGTGGCGGATTATCCTCTCGATTGCCTTGCGGATATTGATGACATGGGCGATTCCAAGGAGCGTGATCATTGTTACTATCCTTCCCTCGGAGCATTAGAAGTAGGTTCACTTGCTTTCCTTCGGAAGTATTCTGTTGAGTTCCGCGTAATATCTCGTATAAAGGTTGATTACCTCGTGGAAGTTCTCCTCAGTCTTGGTCGTGTTGATTATGTGAGATGCAGTGAGGACCGCGGAAATCACTTCGATTCTCTCCATTCTTTTCATATATTCACCTTTCGATCATTGAACTACCGGACCGGCCGTACACGAGTTCTGTTCGGGCTAGCGGTATTTTCCTCGTTATCGGCTCCATCATATTAAACGGTTGTTTTAATAATACCCCAGGGGCGCCCGTTCAAGTGACCTTGCCGATATCCCTGCTCCACCAACGAAAGAAGAACTCGGTGAAGGGTATTGTGATGGCGAGCAGAAGGACCGCCGCAACCAGGTCCGTGAGGTAATGGTATCTCAGATAGAGCGTGGAGGCGGACATCAGGATCGACAGGGGTACTGTGACAACAAGGCTCTTTCTGCTGTATGAGTACATGTAATAGGTGATCAGAAGGAACAGGCCAACGTGCATGCTGGGAAAGCAATCCGTGGTGCTGGAGCGAATGAACTCGAAGAACTGACCGTTGAAATCCGTTATGGCCCAACCGCCTATGTCCTTGGTGAACTCATCCGCATAATAATATTTGGGACCCTCCACCGGCACCACGATGAAGAGTAGGAGAGCGATAAAATGGATAAAGAGGGTGGCGAACAGGAATTTACGGAACAGATGATAATCCTTCTTCCGGTAGACCAGCATGTATGCGATGGGAACGAGGAGGTAGATGAGGTAAGAGAAGGACATGATCTCTGTGAGAAGGTCGGAATAGACGTTCTGCGCCCATAGGGAGGGTAGGGTACCCGTCATCCAACGGTCGGCCTCGAACATGAGCTCGTCCCATCTTCGCGTCTGCCCGTAGAGCTCTATGTTCTGGTAGATCAGGAGAAGAGGAAAGGCCTCCAGCAGATAGCGGATCAGCCGCGAGCGCTCTCCTTTAAGACGAGGGACGTCGGCATCTTCCGACCTTCGTTTCTTCAACAGGAATACGGACCATCCCAGGCCAAGGGTCGCCAGAAAGGCAAGGCCTGGTATGATAAGGTCGAGCTCGGCCCAGTCCAGATCATCCCATACCAGGAGAAGAACGAGGGCGTAGACAGCAAAGAAGGATATGGAAATCGTGTTGAAAGGGCCCAAACGTGCCAGCAGACGGTAGAGACTGCCCTTCATGAAGGACAGTTCACTGTGAAATTGCTATATAATGATTTCTCATCGGCGGTCCGGAGATTTTTTCACCAGATTCCCATGATCACGACGGCTATGGTTCTAATCACGAAAATGAAAGTAAGAATGGAAAATTTATTTGTAGTGCGTTAATCATGCGGAGATCATATTATCGTTACAGGAGCGTTCCCACATGGATAGAGAAATTGTACTACCGGACCTCGAGGCCGTGGAGATCTACCTGACGAAATCCTACGGCGGCATCTCGGATGTGAGACTTGTCAAGCTTGGAGCGGGCGTTCACGGGGTGGGCTACCGGGTGGATTATCGATCGAGCTCCCGGGGGCGAGAGGAGAGAGTGATCCTCAAGACCCTTTTGCCAAAGGATTTCGGGCACGAGCACGTATCGGATCGGGCGGCCGTTCACCTTCTGGCAAAGGAAAGCTACGGAGAGCTTCCGGGCCACATCCGCTGCCTGGATATCGTGGCCTACGACGGCAGGGATCTCGTATCCGTCAGAAAGGCCAAGGAGTTCTATACCATACTAGAAGAGGCAAGGGGCGTGGAGTACTTCAAGGATTTCATGCAGATACTGAAGCGGGGCTCCCTTGAGGAGAGGGACCGAAGGAAGGCGGACAACCTGGCCAGATACCTCCTCAAGATCCACTCCGGGAAGTACGCCGGAGACAATGCTAGGGGTCTGTATCGAAGGAAGATACGGGATACTATCGGCCACGGCGAGTGCATGATGGGAATATTCGACACCTACGAGGACTGGGGATTTATAGATGGGGAAGACATGGTAGAGATAGTCCGAAAGAGCATTACCTACTGGGGACGGCTCAAGGACGAGCATACCCGATTATGCCAGGTCCACGGCGATTTTCATCCCGGCAATATCTGGTTCGACGGTGAGGAGATCGTGCTCCTGGACCGCTCCCGCGGCATTTGGGGCGAGGCGGCGGACGACCTCTTCTGTCTCCTTATCAATTATCTATTCTATGCCCTGATCTCGGACGGAGCCTTCAAGGGCCCCTTCAAGGAGCTGTTCATGAGGGTGTACGAAAGGTACCTGAACCTGTCCTGGGATACCGACATCCTGCGGGCGGCACCGCTGTTCCTGGCATTCAGGATCCCGGTCATCGCAAATCCCAATTTCTACCCCAACGTGGATGACCTGACGCGAAAGAAGCTGATCCGGTTCGCTCGAAACGTGCTCGACGAGGAGAAGTTCGACGTGGAAAGGATAGACGATTACCTGGGCAACTGATAGGTTTTATATAGATAGCAACGGCTGCGATCCTCTGAGGCTAACCGCCGCCCACCGGCAGCATCACCACAACATTGTCACCGTCATGCAGGGATTCTTCGTGATGAACCGTTCTACCGTTGATTATTACCAGCAGGAAACGGATATGCTCATCGGAATAACCAAGCTCGCGCAGCAGTCCCTCGACGGTGATATCCCTTTCGACCTCGAACGGGAATCGGGCGCCCATTTTCGGTCTTTTTAGGACTCCCACGATCTCCACCGAGATGGTAATGGGTCCATCCTCCCCGGACCCACCTGCCGACGTTCCATCATCCGTACGCAAAGTTCACCCTCCGGCTATGGGAGGAAACACGGAAACCTCGTCTCCATCCTTCAACTTGTGCTCGGATTCGACCGTTTTGCGGTTAACAGCCACCATTACGAACCCAAGGGCCCTTTCCATGTCGGGATGCTCAACTGTCAGAAGCTCGAGGAGCGTTTGCACCGTGGCCCCTTCGGGCATCTCCATATGCTCGATATCCTTACCCGCAAATCTCCGGAAGGATGAGAAGAACTTCACCTCTATGCGCATCGAAACATCTCCGTCAATATCATCCTGAAACCGAGGGTTGATCGATCATTTCGATCCCGCAGTCCGGACATCCTGCATTACTGGTTATTTCCACGAGATGGAACGACATCCCTCCTCCGTCGTAGAGAAGGAGCCTGCCAGCGAGCAGTTCGCCCATACCCGTGATGTATTTTACGGTCTCGGTGGCCTGGATGGTCCCAACCGTCCCCGCAACGCTGCCAAGTATGGGTACGGACCTCTCCGGGGGAGCCGCGGGATAGAGGCATCTGAAACACGGGGTTCTTCCGGGGATTATGGTGGTGCACCGCCCCTCCAGGCCCTGACACGCCCCGTGGACAAGGGGGATACCCAACTCAAGGGCTGTGCGGTTGAGCACGTACCGCCCCGTGAAATTGTCGAGGCAGTCCACTATCACGCTGCATCCGTGAAGGAGCCTTTCGGCATTGTCCTCGTCCAATCTCTCGGCAATGGTTACAATGCGGACCTCTTCGTTGAATCCGGACAGCTTGGTCCGGGCGGAATCCACCTTTGGTCTTTCGATGTCATCCTGCCAGTGCAGTATCTGGCGGTTCAGGTTGGATAGCTCCACCGTGTCGGGGTCAATCAACCGGAGGGTCCCGATACCGGCCGCGGCCAGGTACATGGATACTGCGGAACCCAGACCGCCCACGCCCACCACTGCTACCTCGGCAGCCTCTAGCTTCTTCTGTCCCTCGATACCGAATCCGTCGAGGGATATCTGTCTCTCATAGCGCCTGGTATCCAACATTTCATGCTCACGGGATTCTTCCATCTATCTCATCCTTGCCTTCATTCGATTATTTATCTGATTTCCCATCATACCGCGTCCCTTCGTCCATGCTCCCGCTTCGATATCCTTCCATGTCCAGCGTAACATAGGTGTATCCAATGGATTTCAATCCTTCGGTTATCCTAGACACAATGTTCGGTTCCAGAATATCGCCGATCCTGTCACATGGCACCTCTATCCGTGCGATATCGCCATGCGTTCTCAGACGCACCTGCGGGAAACCCAGCTCATGCAGTTTTTTCTCGCCCTTCTCGACCATTCCAAGCTTTAAGGCCGTTATCTCCTGGCCGTAGGGGATCCTGGTGGCAAGGCAGCTCTCGCTGGGCTTGAAAGCGACCGAAAGTCCCATGCCTTCCGCAATTGCCCGTATGTCCTCCTTGTACATGCCGGCCTCCAGAAAAGGATGACGGATTCCTGCTTCGTCGGCAGCCCGGGTGCCGGGCCGGTACTCACCGCGATCCGAGAGATTGAATCCGTCCGCAATGCTGGTAAAACCTTCGCTTTCTGCCGTTTTCCCGAGGACACCGGCGATCCTGCGCTTGCAGTGATAACAGCGATCCCGGGGATTGGAGGTCACGTTGTCATCTCCAAGGACGCTGACCCTTCTGATCATCAGTCTAATGCCGATCTCGTCGGCAACGGAGACTGCCGCGACTCGTTCGTCATCTGAGAGGAACTCCGAATTAACCATCACCGCCAGAGTGCGTTCAGGCCCAAGCACGTCCACGGCCACCCCGGAAAGCACCGAGCTGTCCAGACCCCCGGAAAAGGATATCAGAAGGTTGTCCGTACACTCGAGAATCCCCTTCAGGCGGGACAGCTTCGAACCCGCCGACACGCTCCGGTCCTCGACAGAGGCGACCTCTCCATCCTTGTTCCCGCGAGTATCGGTAGAGTTCAACCAGTACACCCCTTGGCAGCATCACAATAGAACAAGAAAAAATAAAGCAAAGGGGGCTCCGATCGGTGCGGGAGCCCGCCGGGAGAGCGTGGTCGAAGTAATATTCTTAGCATAGTTGGATAGCACCAGAATGAGAAGATGGACAGAACTAGACCGCCTCGACCTTCTCGACCACCGGCACCTCGTCCTTGATCGCCTTCTCGATGAAGCCGGTAAGCGTTAGCTGCCTCATGGGACAACCCGCACAGCCGCCCAGCATCTTCACCTTCAGGACCCCTTCCTTGAAGCTCACTATCTCCACGCTTCCACCATCCAGGGCCAGTCCCGGATTTATCCTCTCATCAATAACCTTCTTGACATCGCTGAGTACACCCATATGTTCACCTGTCAAATGTTATAACGTCGTTGTTCGACTGAAACGGCGTGTCCATATATAATCGTTGTCGTGATTTGCTCCTGCCAGGTTGCTGGTTATCAAATAAAATTAAAAACCCAAAGGCTCAGATAGAACATGATGGCTGCAAGAAGGAAAAAAAGGAGGGCCATCAGTATCTTCATCAATCCCAGACGCTTCTGGAACTGGGCCACCAACGTCTTTGAGGTCGTCCCGAAATAGACTGCGAGAAATACAAGCACAAGGGGCCAGATGAACATGATATTGTAGAGCAGCAGGTAAAAATAACCCACTGCCTGCTTCTCGATGGCGATGATGAGGATTATGGTGGGCAGGTAAACCTGACCCGTGCACATGAACTCCAGAAAGGATATGAGTATCCCCGTGAGGAAGGATATCAACACCAGGTTCCGGGATTTCATATGGCTCCGTATTATCCTTCTGGTGAGCTTCTTCACGCTGTCCGGAAGCTGCAGAGCCATCTCCTTCTCCTTGCCTTTCTTCACCTTGTAATAATCCCATATGCTGTATATACCGAATATCAGGGCTACGAGACCGGTTATGGGATAGAGCAGGGCGGAGATGACGGAGACTCCCGAGAGGTAGGAAAGCAGCTGATAGAAGCCGATTCCCATGAGGAAATAGGCCAGGAACACCGCCGATGTGAAGGAGATGCCCACCATGAGTATCTGTCTCTTGCTTCTCTTTCGTATGAGAAGATAGCTGGTGAAGAAGATAAGGGTCACGAATGCGCAGGGATTGATCCCATCGATTATGCCGGCAACTATCACGGCCAGCCAGAAATTCGAGGGGACATTGACATCGTCAGTGGCATTGATGTCGGCACAGGGGCATCCCTCTGCGAACTTGGCGATCTCCTCTTCAAAATCCTTTTTCAATCGGGAATCGCTCGTATAGTATTTTTTATCTCCAATGAACACGGCCAGCGAGCCCTTGTTCCTGGCGGGCACCTTGAAGTATTCGTAATAATCCTGCTGCAATTTCAGATAATCCACATTCGCAGTGTTGTATCTCGTAACGTTCAGACGTGGATATTTCGCTTCCATGTCCTCTATGAAGTTAATGGCACGGTGGCATTCCCCGCAGGTCGGACTGTAAAAGATGATAACACAGATGCTATAATCCATGTCCTCACCATTGGGCGGCAAGGTCACTTCCCGGAGGCGAGTATTTCTGCCGGCATACAGTAAAAGGGTCTCATTCAGGTGGGCGGGTGTGATATCATCGTCGATCAGGTGATCGGAGGCATTGCCGATGAACACGGCCACCCGGGCATCATCGCTCGATGAGTTGTACTTCTTCAGGAATTCCGCAAGGAGGCTCTGGTTCCGTGGATTGCCGAAGGTATCGTACACCGTAAGACGGATGTGGTTAATGTCCAGCAGATCCATGGTTTGGATGGCGGTACGGCCGGAGGGAAGCAGATACGTTTCCGAGGAATTGTGGAACAGCGCCACCTCGGTTGACCACGTCACGTTCCATTCGGGCCAAAGGGGAACGGTGGTATTTCCGTATGATCCGATCGTTGTTGCGATCTGATCGTATTCGATGTCCTCGTACGAGAAAAAATGGTCTCCGATGTAGATGAAGGGGAAATCCGTGCTCTCCTTCAGGGGAACGTTGTACGCCTCCTGGAATTCGAGGGATCTTTTCTCATTGTTCCCGGTGGTGACATCATAGGAAAAGACCTCGATACGGCTGAAATTCTCCTCGATGGACGGTATCACCGAGTTCATGATCTCCTCGTTGCATGGGCAGTCCGGATCGAAGAAGAGGGCCATCTTCACGGGATTGGAGACATCCGATCGCGTGTCGTACCGGACAGTTGACGCTCCGTGATGGATCGACGTGCCTGATCCACCAGCATCACCACAGGTCATGGGGAGGATAAGCGCTGTTACAAGAAGAATGACTGGTACCAGGGACAGGATGAACCTGCGTCGAATCCCGATTGCGGCCAATATCATATTCATCCTTTCCCCATGTATCCAAGACGGGAACCCATCATGTTCATCCGCACCGCGCGTGGCAAGAAGGCCTTCCGGCGATTCTGGCACTCTCCTTCTATATCGGAATATATATATATAAATCATGCTCATTTGAATATAACGGAGTTATTTCGCGGAATCGTTATAATCAATAGGATTGTTTACTGATCTCGACAAATGTGTGAACATGATCCCGGTGGTTCAATGGGGTGTGCCCGTCTAAGAAGCGTATCGACTGCGATTCTCATCCTGGCCCAGGTGTCAACCTGCGTTCTTATCCTTCTACCCGGAGCCCTTGCTGAGAACGAGCACTTCGTCAAGGTGAACGTACACGAAGGTAAGGCATTGATGGAGAACGAAACGTCTATGCTCCTGCTCGATGTCCAGGACAGGGAAGATTATCTCAAGGGGCATATAAGAAATGCCTATTCCATTCCCCTTTGGGAGCTGGAGAACAGGGTCCGGGAGCTCGACAATGGCAGTCCGGTACTGGTCTACGGAAGCAATGAGTATCAGAGCACCACCGCCGGCGGGATACTTCACGAGAACGGTTTTAAGACCATATATGCCATGTGCTGCGGCATGAGGGGTTGGACGGCGGCGGATTATCCCGTATACGTGAAATACTCCTCTCTGCAATCCGCACTGGATGCAACGGCGGAAGGGAGCACAATACTCGTTTCCTCGGGCACGTACGACGGACCTATCGCCGTTCCCAGATCCGTTACCTTACTCGGTGAGAACGGGACGAACACGGTGATAGACGGGCACGGTCAGACGGTTTGCCTCAACATTACTTCCTCCGACTGCTCCATATCCAACTTCACGTTTTCCAATGCCTCCACGGGATTGATACTTCATGGATCCGATGATATTGTCATCGACGACTGCATCCTGAAGGAAGTCACCACAGGCATGATCCTCCGTCGGTCCAATCGCATATCTCTGAACCGGAATGAATTCGACAGCTGCGGCCTCATTCTGGAGGGAGATGAGCTTGAAGACTGGAACTCGCATGACATCCAACCGGATAATCGGGTAAATGGGGCTGATCTCCTCTACCTGAAGGATGCGCAGGGACTATCTGTGGATGGGATTCACGGACAAATAATAATGGCCAACTGTCGGAATATTACCCTGGATAAAGCCTCCATCTTCGGCTCGACTGCCGGTGTGATAATGGGATTCTCGGACTCGAATCGGATCACGAAGTGTACGATATCCTCGAATGGTCAGGAAGGGCTCCTTGCATACAATTCCCGGAAAAACACCATCGAGAACAATACGATGGAGATGAACGGCCGCGCCGGTATTCACCTGAAAGATAGTTCCAACAATACTGTAAGATGGAATATGATTAAGGACAACGCATATTACGGATTGATGCTCGAAGAGGGAATGGGGAACGTCATAGGCAACAATTCATTGGTTCGCAACAACGGCGGCGGCGTTCAGGCCGGGGACTCGGGAGAGGGAACCCGTTGGGACGACGGGACCTCCGGTAATTACTGGGGGGACTATGAAAAAAGGTACCCCGAAGCTGCGATCATCGATCATACATGGGATACTCCCTATGAGATCGCCGGACCAGTGGGGGCAAAGGATCACCGACCCCTGGTTCGACCATCCGTTCTCGATCCCGAGCGTCCCATGGCCGACGCGGGTCCCGATGTGAAGGTGGATCAGCATGAAACGGTGGATTTCGACGGCTCCCAGAGTCTCGATACCGATGCGATCGTTAATTATACATGGAGCTTTCCGGAGGAAAAAGAGGAGATCCGCCTATTCGGTCCAAAACCCTCCCGTGTCTTCGATGCGGCAGGCCTTTTCAACGTTGTACTTAACGTAACGAATACTAAAGGCAATACCCACGAGGACTCCATGTTAGTGACCGTTATAGACAAGGAAACACCGCAGGCCGACGCGGGCCCGGACATTCTTTTGGACCAGAACGATTCAGCTCTCCTGGATGCTTCGGGAAGCAGCGATAATACGGCACCTGTGGAGTACATATGGATATTCCACTACAACGGCACCCGCGTGGAACTGAAGGGGATCGAAGCGGATTATCGATTCAGGGAAGCTGGCAATTACCCTGTCACGCTCACTGTCATGGATGCAGAGGGAAACATCGGAACGGATCTTCTGACGGTGACAGTAAGGGATACCACACCTCCTGTGGCCGTACCGATGGAGGTGAGCATGGAGGCGGCCCAGGGTGAACAGCTCATATTTAACGGTTCTTTGAGCCGGGATAACGTTGGGATCGTGAATTATACCTGGAATATCAGGGGAGAGAACCTGAATGCGACCCTGCTCGGCAAACTTTCCCAATTTTTATTTACCTCCCCAGGAGTTTTTGAAATAATCCTCGAGGTGGAGGATGCCGCCGGAAACCGGGCATTGGCGGAAATCGTCGTCAAGATAAAGGACGTATATCCACCCGTTTGTGCTGCCGGTGATGATATTCGGATCCGGGAGAACGGTATGGCGAGATTCGACGGAAGGAACAGCTCAGACAACGTGGGAATCGTGAATTACACATGGGAGTTCGAGTATAATGAGGACCAATCTTCCCTGTACGGCCCGGAACCCTCCTTCGTTTTCCACATTCCCGGAAATTATTCCGTCCTCCTGAAGGTCAGGGATGCTGCCGGAAACCAGGATATCGACCGGGTATACGTCTATGTGGAGGGAGAACCGAAGGTCGACGGAGAGCTCGGTCTTATCGAGATAATTATGCTCGTTATAATATTAGTGATAATACTGCTGATCGTGGTCTTTCTTCTGGTTCGCCGGGCATCTAGAAAGGGATTGGACGAGGGGGCGGAGCAATCCAGGGAAGAAATTAAAATGGACCATCCCGACGAAGAAATCAAGCACGACAAGAAGGAGATCCAAGACAGACCCAAACTATGAACGGTAGCTGTGAGAGCATCAGCGCTCCCGGGAACGGTCCTTCTGTCCTATTTCAATTCATCCATGGACAGCTCCTCTATGTCCAGAACCCCTGCGGCCAGAAGAAATTCCTGCGGGGTGATGACCGGAACGGGGTATTCACGCCAATCGTCGTAGGCGATCCTCGGACAGGCAGTGGATACGATGGCATCTGCGTTCACACCTAGAAAATACTCGGGGCGGATCTCATCGAGGAGAGCCAGCTCGCAGGAATATCCCTTCTCCCTACCGGTCCTTACAAGCTCCCTTGCCAATCCGTACCGTTCCTGACCGACTCTCGTGCAGGCAACGATGATGAACCTGCCGTTCGGGGGAAGGCTCAGGGCTATAGCCGCCCTCCTCTTTAGGAAATCCTTGCCATCATGGAGCACGGCATCGCCGGAAACGGGATTGAACGCAAGGACCGGCAAGCCCGTGCAATTCGACATTCCCAGCGGATGGAACGACCCGGTCCCCAGAAAGAGGATCATGTCGGCCTCTCCCCCACGGGATGCCTCGAAATTGCAGCCGAGCACCTGACCCGGCTCCCCGGTTCTTCCCGTGCCGGGGGATATCCGGATCTCCACACCATTGCTCTCAAGCGCTCGCCCGAGCTCGGGTAGAGAATCGGCGTATTGCACCGTGGCCGTGAGAACAACCCGCTTTCCCCTCAGGGAATGCTCGTCAAGGGCCTTTTGAAGGGTCTCCGAGATGACGGAAAAGTCCACGGGCAATCGAACGGGAACGAAGATGGTGGGAACGGGCCCAACCAGGTTTCCGATGGGAGCGTGTCCGAAATGGACCAGGTGGCTCACTTTCATCGCCTCCAGATCCCGGTATGGAATATCGCATGCACCGTACGTCGGCCGAAGAAGGACCATAACATCGCATCCGAACCGGCTGCGCAGAGCCGATGATATCTCCCCGTGATATCTTACGAGACCGGCGGGGAGCTGAACGGCCACCTGAGATTCCTCATTGATGGCAGGGTTCTCCCAGCGCCGCAGAGCATCCGCGAGGCCCTCAAGGGCACTCTCCAGGAGCGGAGTTTCATTCATATGCCCCGGAATATAAATGTGGATTAATACCTTTCTCGTCCCATTCCCTTCCGTCGAATAAATGGAACGAACTGGCAACACCGACCAAAAAAGAGAATTAATCGTACTCGATTACATAAAGGAAATGCGCAATGCTCTCGAGCCATAGATCATAAAATACGGAACAGGTGAAGCTGCGTGGGGGAATCCATAATAGACCGATTGATACGAAGGCACGGGCCGGGTATGCCGCGGAAGGAACGGAACCGGCTCCTCGGCGTCCGTATCGACTGTCTGGAGGATTCATATCACCGATTTAACGGCATAATGGAGGAAGAGCGAGGGTGCGGGCTCTGGGCGGTGACGCTGGACATTACGGGACTCGATGCGGCAGATATGGAGAATAACACCGGGGAGCTTGCCCTGTTCTCCGAGTTCTGCCATGCAAGGAATATCCCGGGTATGATCCGACTGGATATTGGAACCGCAGCTGTCCTCGAACCGGGCCAATGGGGCCTGATAGTCCGGGGTTTCGAAGTGAAGGATATGGTGGCGGATTTCGACCTCGAAGGTCCGCCCCGCGGAGTTATCCCACGGCTCAGGGACCTGGAACGCCCCGTGACGGACAGGATAACTCGCGGCAGGCGGCTGGAAGGTTCCATGAATACGTTCTACCGGCATAATTCATTCCTCCTGACAATGGTTCCGCAGGGGTCCGGTCCGGGAATAAATACCATCGGGGAGGTTGCAGAGGTGCTCGGGAGATTCGGAGCGGACATGTTAAGGCTCGACCCGGGGAATCTGAAGAGGAATGATGTCATCGCCATCAGAAGAGAGCTGATACCGGTATTCGGCAAGAGAGGAATTAAACTGGAGATCCTCGGCGACGCGAAGGAAACTCAATCCATCAAGGTGGATTCCATCACCGTCTGAACGTACTCCTACCCCGATCACGTGTATTTTTCTTCCGTGGTTACCGAAATTAACCGCGTTTTTACGAATAATCCGGAGGAAGTCCCTTCCCAGGGTATGTTTGGTCGAAAAAAAATAGCCGGGCTGGCAGGTTCTGAATACGCAATTACACCGGAAGAACGGGAAAACATTGGATTCCACCGACAAGCTTTATATATCCCAAAACGCACTCCGAAGGCCTGAATTGCATAGAACTGAAATGCAGTATAACTAACAGAGGTGAATGAAATGAATGGAAAAGCGATAGGCATCTTGACGATGTTTATACTGGGCTCCATCTTCGTTCTCTCGGCCGCCGATATCGGTGCGAGAGCGGATGATACGCCCCAGACCGGTACCGAAGTATTCTTCGGGGACGTGAAGATAGATTCTCTGAACAATGTGACCGACGAATCCGACTGGTACAAGATAGACGTGCGAGCGGGTTTCGTGATGACCCTCAATCTCACCGTTCCGGCAACCGGTGATTTCGACCTTTACCTTTATGATCATGATGAATGGATGGTCGATTGGAGCGAGGAAACCGCAATGGGCGGATTCGAGGAGATCGTGTACGTCGTGGACGAGCCGGGAATCTACCTGATCAACTGCACCGCCTTCGAAGGCAATGGCGACTATACGCTCAAGATCGATGGCGTTGGCCCCCTGGACAACGATAACGACCGGGGGAATGCGACATTGATCGAACTGGGAGAAACGAAGACCTCCACCATGTCCGTGGGAAGCGTCGATCTTCAGGACTGGTACACGGTGAACATCACGGAAGGAGATTACATCACGGTGAACATGACCGTTCCCATCTCCGGTGATTACGACCTCGATGTCTACGATCCGAACGGACTGTTCATCGACGACAGCTACGCCTGGGGATACGGCGGATTCGAGGAGGTTGGCTTCCTTGCCAACATGTCCGGGTTCCACTATATCTTCTGTACCGCCTTCGAGGGCTCCGGATCCTATTCGCTGCTGGTGACCAAGGACATGGCACCGGTGATCGGAGATCCGATACCCAACAGCGAGAACGTATCTGTGAACGAGGGCGACACCGTGGAGTTCAACATCACGGTCACCGACGAGATGTCGGACCTGCTCGTATACGAATGGAGCGTTGACGGCACGGTACAGGCGGACATCAACGGAAGCGTCTTCGAAATCGAGACCTCATACACGGATGCGTACAGTGCCGGCAGTTACATCGTGGAAGTAACCGTCACGGATTTCCTCCTGGAATCCGACTCCCTCGAGTGGAATCTGACCGTTCTCGACGTGAACCTCGAACCCGAGGTAACCGGGGCGGTGCCAAATGTGACAAACGTGACATTAAACGAGGGAGAGAGCGCAACCTTCGGCATCAACGTCAGCGATGGGGACGGTACAACTCCCGTCATCCAGTGGCTCCTGGACGGTAGTCCCGTTGTCAATGAGACGAACACGACCTACCTCTTCGAGACGGATTTCAGCTCCGCCGGGAAATACACCGTCAGGGTGAACGTCACCGACGAGACCGATGATTCTATCGTTCTCTTCGAGGAGTGGAACGTCGAGGTTCTCAACGTTGACCGCCTGCCTGAGATCATAGATGCGGGAAAGAAGACCGTGGAGATAACGGAAGGCGATAGCGCGATATTCACCATAACTGCTGCGGACCCGGATGGCGATATCATCGCCTTCTCCTGGTTCTTCGACGGCGTCGAGGCCACCGGTGTGACCGGGAACAACTACACCTTCGTATCCGACTACGACAGCGCGGACGGTCTCACCCATACGGTGATGGTGGTACTTGCTGCCGGAGGACAGGAGGTCAACACCACCTGGACCCTCACCATCAAGAACGTGAACAGAGCACCCGTCCTAAACGATAGCTCGGTGCTCCCAAATGCGGACACGGTGATCGAGGGCGGTATGGAAATAAAATTCTTCGCCGAGGCCGCCGACCCGGATAACGAGGAGCTCACCTACACATGGAAGATCAACGAGACGGGCGATACCTTCCAGAACCAGACCTTCAACCACACACTGGCCGCCGGTACCTATACGGTACTGCTCACGGTGACGGACGCGGAGGGAGATTCGGACACCTTCACCATCACTCTGACAGTACCGAAGGCCCCGAAGGAGGATAAGGAGGGCAAATTGCCCATCCTCTGGATCATCATCGCCATAATCGTGGTGATCGTGGTCATAGTGATAATCATCCTGTGGCGGAAGAAGTACAATTAGGCCCAAAAAGGGCGGGATGGCCGGACTCATCGGCCATCCCCTTTTTCTTTTATTTTCATTGACAAGTGAGATTCGATCATCCTGTCGATCCTATAGAGTTTTTTTTCCAGACGGCCCTCCCGGGTTACACGGCAAATTATTTTATATCTGTACATTGTTCCCAAGGCACTACGAACATGATCTTGTGACCGTATTAGATACTGTAAGATGGTGAGCTAATGACGATGAGCTTCAAATCCAACGCATCGCGTACAATATTGATAACGCTGCTTCTTGTACTCAGCATAACGATCGGATACCTCTCTGTGATCCCCGGCGACGATACTGCGGGATCCATTGAGATGAAAGTCCAGATGAAGGCCGATAACAACGTCGAGAATATAATGGGAACGCGGGCGAACGACGATGATCCCGGGAACGCTACACTGGTCAATCTCGGAGATACGAAGACGGACACGTTGGACAACATCACCGACGCATCCGACTGGTACAAGATAAACCTGAATGCCGGAGACATCCTTATACTGAACCTTACCGTTCCTGTGTCAGGCGATTTCGACCTGTACTTCTACAGCGATCCTTACGATTGGCCCATCGGATACAGCTATGATGAGAAGATGGGGGGTTACGAGGAGATCACATACAATGCACTGCAGGCCGGGCTCTACTATATCGAGGTCAATGCCTGGACCGCCAGCGGACAGTACACGCTCAAAATAATCCAGGGAACGCCGCCTGACAACGACAACGATGCGGAGAGCGGAACCGTTATCGTACCGGGTACCCCCGAAACCAGCGATCTTGACAAAGACAATCTCGATTCGAACGACTGGTGGAAGCTGTTGCTTCAGGAAGGTGACGCTATCGGTGTCAGGTTGGACGTCCCCGCAACCGGGGATTTCGATCTCTATGTCATGGACCCCCATCAGACGATCATTGCCAGTAGCTCAGGTGAGGAAAACATCGAGGAATGCACCTTCGGGGCAAGCCTTACCGGTACGTATTACATCCTGGTCCACGCCTATGACGGGTCCGGAGAATATACCCTTACGGTCACAGAACTGGGAACATATGTTCCGGACCACAATGACGATATGGGAAACGCCACGGTGTTGCCCGTGCCGTATGCCATGCTCGGAGAACTGAATACGACCGTGGACATGCTGGACTGGTACAGAATCACACTGGATGACGGGGTCGATGTCACGATATGGCTCGATGTGCCGGATAATGCGGATTTTCAATTGACCCTCCGGACGGCCGATGACTTCATCGAGGTAAAGGCCAAACCCGGCAAGGGTGTGGATGAGAAGATAGTATTCGAAGCGGGCCCGGTGCGGTCCCGTGCCTCCTCCGATTATTATCTCGCCGTATGGGCTAACACCAGCGTACCGTGTCCCGACTCTCCATACACGCTCATAATCGACCAGACGGACAATGTGGTGGAAAGCGACTCGGACAATTCCTTCGGCGATGCAACGGAACTGGATCCCCCCGATACCATCGAGGATTCGCTGAACTATCCCTGGGACGTCAGAGATCACTTCAGTATCGAGGCGGGAGCCGAACGGGAAGAGATAATCAGTATCGATCTGGACATACCGGACGACAGCAGCGTCGAACTCTTGGTTTACGATGAGGATGAGAGATGGGCCGCCGCAGCCAACATATCCGAGGAGGGCCACATGGAATACGTCTGCCCCGAAGAAGGAACGTATTACATCGTGGTCTACATGTATTCCGGCACGGGTGATTATACCATGGACGTGGACGTTCTATCCTCCAATCTCCCCCCGGAGATAGTATCGCTGCTACCCGCATCCGACGACGTAACCGCGAATGAAGGTGACAGCGTCCGATTCGAGATAGAGATCAGCGATGAGGACGTGCCGGACCTCACGTATGAATGGAGGGTCGATAACAACAGGATCGACGACGTCGAAGGGGACGTGTTCGAAGTGAACACCACCCACAATGCGGAATACTCGGCAGGTCTCTATGAGATTACCGTCGAGGTCACCGATCCGGGAGACCTCACGGTCTCCAGTACCTGGAACCTCACCGTTGTTGACGTCAACCTCAAACCCGAGATCACTATCGAAGAACCCGCCGAAAGCGAAATGACCATCAACGAGACCGAGAGCATTTCCTTCGAGATCGAGGCAACGGATGCCGACGGTACAACCCCGGCCATCGTCTGGAAGCTCAACGACGAGGTGATCGAGGACGAGGATACGGACAAATACCTGTTCGAGACGGACCACAACTCGGAGGGAACGTACACTATCCTCGTGGAGGTGTTGGACGTTGCCGATGACAGCCTCGTCAATTCCACGTCCTGGAGCATAACCGTTCTGAATACGGACAGGGAGCCCGTTCTATCGAACCAGACGCCCTCCGGAAAGGCCAAGACCGACGAGGCGAGCCCGGCGGAGTTCTCCCTGGACGCCCTGGACCCCGATGGGGATGCGGTTTCCTACGAATGGTTCGTGGACGGTGAACTTATAAAATCGGCTGACGAAAAATCCTTCGAGTACGAACCGGATTTCGACAGTGCCGGGGAGCATGAGATAAGGGTTGCGGTAACATCGGGCTCATTTACGATCAATCATACCTGGAAGGTGACGGTTGAAAACGTCAACCGGCGGCCCGTGATAAATTCGAACTCACTGATGCCGCTGCCGGATGCCGACCTCTCTGATGAAGAGCCCATCGAGTTCATCATTCTGGCGATGGACCCAGACGGCGATACAGTCGACTACATATGGAAGATAATCGAGACAGGGCAGACATTCAAGGACCAGACATTCGTTCACACACTGAAGGGTGGCATATACACCATCAATATCACCGCCTCCGACGAGAACGGCGGCGTCGATCACTTCGAGTTCGCAATAGAGGTGAAGGAAACGCCGTCAGGGGATGCCCCCGGCTTCGGATTGACCCTCCTCTTATTGTCATTGCTGGCCTCAGTCGGCATCATAAGGCACTTTGGAAGGCGTGAATAAAGCAATGTAACTGTTCGGATAGAATTGACCCTTGGACCACTGTTAGAAGAAAGCGGTATATCCACGCGTGACGCGATACCGCCTTCATCGGCTTCCACCATCGACGTGGAATTGGTAACGAGTAGGTGTTGTTTGATTCCACGAATAACTTTTAAATACTCATTATCGGTTCTATTGACATTCTGGTTTTTCGAGGTGAAACAGATGAAAAAAGGTTCTTCAATACTGATAATAATGACACTTGTGGTTTCCGTTCTCGCGGGAACCGTGATCGCCACAAGAGCGAATGACGATACGTCCGAGGATGCTACGGAGATCGTCCTCGACGAGACTGTCAACGATTCCCTCACTGAGAACGACGACATGGAGGATTGGTACAAGATCGATCTAGTTGGGGGTGACCTCGTCAGGATCTACATGACGCTGCCGGCCGTCGCGGATTTCGATCTCGTGCTGTTCGACTCAAATGAGGTATATATCAACTCAAGCGAAGGTATTGATGCCGATGAAGAGATAATATTCGGGGTCGGCGCAACGGGATTGTACTATATCCTTGCCTACGTTTGGGAAGGCTCGGGAAATTACGAACTTGAGGTCACGAAGATCGGTGAGTTCGTATCCGACGGAGATGATACGGCGGGGAATGCCACTGAAATAAACCTGGGACAACTGGTCCGATCGGACCTTGATCCGGATAATTATGATTCCGTTGACTGGTATAAAATAAACCTCGATGCGGGCGACGTGATCAACGCTACCTTCAATGTGCCTGCCAACGGCATCTTTGAGATAGCGGCCTATAATTCGGAGATTCATTACCTCGGCGGCACATATGCTTTCTTCCAGCCCGTTGTATCCATGGAATATGGAATACCCAGCAGCGGTTTCTATTATATATCCATACAATCCATGATGGGTGGGGGCGATTATTCATTCACATCGAGAAAGGTAGGTACGTTCACCCCGGATGGAGACAATGACATGGGAAATGCAACAGAGATCCCGGATTTACCTTTCGACACCTGGGGCGACTTCGGGACCGAATACGATCTGGCGGACTGGTATTATATCGATCTGACGGATGGAGATAACGTGACCGTCTATCTCGATGTTCCCAACGATGCAGATCTGGACGTGTCCGCTAGGACCGAGGACGAATACTACGGGGGGGGATTCGAGGATACCGGGGACGATGAGAGATTCTTCTTCGAAGCGGACAGCTCGGAGGCGTATTATATCGTCGTTGAATTTCTGGACGCTGGTAGCGATTTCCCCGTTCATTATCATCTTGCCCTGGATTACACGGACAACGTCATGGATGAGGATGACGACAACGCCTTCGGGAATGCAACGCCCATCGATCCTCCGGAATCCTTCACCGATGAGCTGCACCATCTGTGGGATTCCCATGATTATTACACGCTTGAGGCAGGTGATGAGAGAGAGGAGATCATAACTCTTGACATCTCACTTCCGGCCAGCAGCTATATGGAGGTAACTCTCTGGGATACCGATGAGGTCTGGCTTGGATCGCGCAACATATCGGAGGGTCGGAGTGCACATTCCCTGTCCTTCGAGGTTCAGGAGGAGGATGATTATTTCATCGTGCTGTACATGTTCGGAGGAGGAGGCGAGTACACCATGGACGTGGATCTGATCTCCAACAATCTGCCTCCCGAGATCGTCGATACCCTGCCAGCAGCGGCGCTCATAGAGGTGAACGAGGGTGAATCGATATCCTTCTCAGTGGACGTGGAAGACGAGGAGGTCGATGACCTGGAGTTCGAATGGTTCATTAGCGGAAACAGACAGACGGCAAACACGAACGAATTCACCATGAACACGAATTTCATCGGTCCGCTCTCGGAAGGAGATTACGGCGTGGAGGTAATGGTCTTCGACGAAGATGACCTGATGGACAACCATTCATGGCGGGTCGTCGTCAACGATGTGAACCGTCTACCCGAGATAGACATAGAGGAACCGGCACTTACGGACATCTCCATCAACGAGACCGAGAGCATCCATTTCGAGATAGAGGTAACGGACGCCGATCTCACTACACCGACCATCCAGTGGCTTCTGGATGGCGAAGAACTTCCGGAGGAGACGGACGACGAGTTCGAATTCACCACCGACCACGAATCCGAGGGCGGCTATGAGGTATCCGTCAATGTCATCGATGCGGAGGACGACACGCTGGTCAATTCCACCTCGTGGAAGATCACGGTCCTCAATACTGACAGAATGCTGGAACTGACCAATATCACACCGGAGAAGACAACGGTGGAAACCGACGAGGAGACATCTGTGGAGTTCGGTGTCGATGCAGCCGACCCGGACGGTGAGCCCGTGACCTTCGAATGGTTTTTCGACGGATTGATACTGGACGCTGACGGCACTACGTACCTCTACGAACCCGACTACGAGAGCGCGGATGATACGGTTCATACCGTTATGCTGGTGGCGACGGCGGGGGGCCTCGAGGTGAACCATACCTGGACCCTCACCATAAATAACGTCAATCGACTGCCGGAACTGGACAACACCACCCTCATTCCAGAACCGGATACGAAGTTCGACTCGGGAAAGGACATAGAGTTCCACATCGAGGCGGATGATCCCGATGGCGGGGAGCTCAACTACACGTGGTTCATACCCGAGACCGGAGAGACCTTCTACGACCAGAGCTTCTACCACACCCTCCCCAACGGCGTCTATCACATTCAGGTCACGGTGGAGGACGAGGACGGAGATAAGGATGAATACGAGTTCGTCATCGAGGTTGACGAACCCAAGGATTCCCCCGGCTTCGAGCTGTTCCTGCTGGCATTCGCCGCCCTTGCCGTGCTGGCGGCGGCGGGATATTCCGGAAAACGGAGATAGAGACCAAATCACAGGTTCTTCGATCTTGAGCGATTTGAGGGGGCAAGTCCCCCTCTCTTTTTTCCAATGCAATCCACCACGTAGAGGCCCTGCTACATAAAAGAACGCGAGCCCTCTTTGTTCTCCTACCGAGCGGGGTGCACACACACTTGGCTGGCATATTTCCCAAAGCGGAAGAAATCCCCGGGCCATACACACCGGACAGAATAATTATTAAACTTGGTCCGTAATTTCCTCGTAACAGGTGTCGGACATGAAGGTATGCGGATACTGCGGAGCCGAGAACGAGGACCCATACATCCTCTGCGTGGGGTGCAACGAGGAGCTGCCCAGGAAGGAAAAGCTCGCCGCAATGCTAACCGCTGCGGAGGAGCATCTCCGAAAGTGCGAATTCCGGGAGGCCTACAAGGCGGCGGAGAAGCTGCTGGCCCTGAACCAGGGCGCAAGGATGGCGTGGCTCATAAGGGGGATCGCCGCAAAGGAGCTCCGCATGGCAAAACACTCCATGGAATGCTTCGTCAATGCCGGTCTCGACTACGAACTGGAATTCTGCAAGGAATGCAAGGGAAGCGGCCAGTGCAGGCACTGCGGAGAGGAAGGGAAATGTTTCATGTGCGGGGGCATTGGCTACTGCTCCATATGCAAGGGAATGGGCACCTGTATATACTGCGAGGGGAAGGATCCCCAGTGTGCCGCGTGCAAGGGTACCGGCAAATGTCCCAGCTGCAGGGGAACCGGCGAATGCCGTGAATGCCGTGCGTCCGAGAGGTGTCCTTACTGCAACGGTTCCAAGGAATGCCACATCTGCGGCGGAACCAGGAAGGCCTTCATTATTAAAAAGGACAGCATACCTCGGGAGGCGTACTGGTACTTCGGACTGTAGGTTATCTTCGTTCAGATGGCCTGCCAATATCTCACAGTGCGGTCGATCTCATCCTGCACAGATAGGTTTATTTACCCTCTGTGCGAATTCCATTCTGGCTTATCCATCTTAGGGCAGCGGGGCGCGAGCAATTGAGCTATTTTATCGCAATCGAGGGCACGGATGCATCCGGAAAGGGAGTGGGAAAGGTATTTCTCAAGGAGTTCCTGGAGGATAAGCTGGATTGCGATATCATTATGACCCATGAGCCAACGAAACAGGCCATCGGAAGATTCATCCGGTCGAACATCAAGAGCAGGACATTCGATTCCCCCACCGAGGCGCTCCTCTTCGCCGCCGACCGAAGGCACCATTGTGAATCCCTCATCAGACCCGAGCTGGAAAAGGGAAACATCGTCATAACCGAGAGATATCTCTATTCGTCGCTGGCATACCAGAGCTTCCAGGAATTCAGCGAACTGGACTGGATACTTGACATCAATTCACAGGCACTGGTGCCCGACCTAGTAATTTTCGTGTATTCGGATATCGAGGAATCCATGAAACGGATCCGCTCCTCCCTACGGGGAGCCGAGGGTACGTCGGAATATTTCGAGGACCTCGAGATGCAGAAGAGCATACTATCTCGGTACAGGAAGATATTCTGGAAGTTCAAATCGAAGGAGGAAAAGAACCAGTTCTTCACACCTGAGCTCATCGGGATAAGGAATGACGGCTCCATTCTAAACTACCAGAGGAAACTGAAAAGGCGGATAATCAAGTTCTTCGCGAGCAGGGGCCTTCGGGACAGGATGGTAAGGAAGACAAAGGTAAGGACGGAGCGATTCGGCACATATCCCGTGGCCTTCGATTTCAACGACAGGGGAATCCTCCATGATTTCCTGGAGAAGACCCTGGAGTATTCGCTCAGGTGGAAGATGCTCCCGGGAAGCCTTCCCTCCACTCTCGTAACCAGGAACATGGTATATCTCATCAAATCCCTCTCATCCTACGACAAGGTCATTCACAGGAACCTGAAACAGCTGCATTCCGAAATGGAAATGACGGTGGGATACAGCCTGGAATCCTTTCGAAGGATCATCGGAGGCTTCAAGGACCTTGGAATAATTCGAACTCCCGACGGTCCCCGCAGAAGTAGCAACAATTACATCACCCACATGGATCTCACGGACCCTTCGAAGGTGGTCAAGGCAAAGGAGCTGTACCTGCGAAGGGTAGGCCGGTACAGGAAGAAGAGACCCACCTCCCGGAAGATGGTGTTGACGGATTACTTCTATCAGCTCGTAGCCTTCCTCGACCTATACAAATCTCCGGTCCTTTACACGTTCATCGTGAGCTATGTCAAGGACCCCGGTGCCGTGGACATAGAGGATTATATCGAGGAGTTCATCCACCATCATTTCAACGGTAAGAAAACCTGATGGCAATTCGATCCCGCTGACACGTAGAGCATCTGCTTTTACAAAACATCCCTGTATTCTGCTAGTTATATTTTTATATCAGTAAAATTCATGTCCAGACGTTCATTTTTCGTCACCGTGGCTGGCTTTTTTGTAATTCTTTGCCATGGCATCACGGATCGATTCAGGATTCGCAACTTGGCAATATCCTAACCATTCCCGGAGCTGGAAAAATCGAGAAGGTTAAGGACAGAAGTGCACCCCGCAGCGGGGAGGGAACATCCTCATCCATCCACACGGACCGTGATGGAGCTCGAGAAGCAGATGGATTCCTGCAACCTCTTCCGGAATTGGGTTGGACCGTTGAGGCCAGCGACAACGGCCCGGGAGAGGATGAACATGATCCTTCGGGCATTCAGACCGAGAACCATTACAATGCGAGTAACGACGATCTACGACGGGAAATGGAGCGGGTACAGCGAATACAGCAGATGATGCTCGCCGCGCAGGATAAGCTGATCGAGACATTGTCCGGGCAACACGAGCCAAAGGTCCCGGAGATATTGATGAAGGGTTTCTCCATCTGTCCCCGATGCGGGATAGAAGCTCTGACACATTACCCGGACAGGACAATCTGGTGTGCGAACTGCAACCTCCGGTCCGTCTGGAAGATGGAGCGCGTTCCCCTCTGCCCGCATTGCCGCGCCATATCGCTTTCATTTCATCCATCCGGAAAGGCCAGGTGCCTATTCTGCACGTTCGAGTTCCGTTACAAACCCGGTATCGAGGGGGAGCACAAGGGTGAGAAGGACCCGTTCGTTCCGGTCAGGGAGATCCTCCAGAAGGGTCAGAGCGAGATGAAAGAATGGGTGAGGGAGACCGAGAGCCAAAGAACAGGGACAAGGGAGATAATGCGGCCCATCCGGGGTGGGCCCGAGGAGGAGAAGACTCCCTTCATGCTTTCCGAGGATGAGAGGAAGGGACTAAAGCGTGCGGGACGGGGAGATCCGGCAGAGGGAGAATGGGAGAGCCTTGAAAAACTCGCCCGAAGTCTCGAGGACGACATTGGGAAAGCCGGGCGTAAAGGATTGAACATAGAGCATATGTGGTCCGATTACGATATAGGATACGGATACCTGGGTTCGGGAGACCTGACGGTTGCCCGAGATATATTTTCAAGGTTGAAGCTTGAACTGTATCGGATGTTATCGGAATCGAAGGAGCCCGCGGAGAAGGATGCCGAGATCGTATACAGCGATGAGACCATCCCCGGAGACGTGGATGATATCACATCCGAGAACGGAGAGACACCTGCCGGGGACCGGAAGGGAATGGAAACTGCGGGGATGGACGAGGATGAAGCCGCAGTCGAGGTACTGGAATATAAGGAGGACGAAGAACCCGGGGAGGCCTTGGAGACTGCCGACCAAGGTGAACCCGCCGAGGCTTCAATGGATGCGAGATCCGCACCAGTTAGGAAAAAAACGAAGCGGGTAAAGAGAGAGGCGGCACCGCGGAGGGCCGAATACGAAGAGCGCAGCCTGCAATGTCCCATCTGCATGATACCCGTCGGCAGGGACGAGGAGATCTGCCCCGTCTGCGGCGTCTTCGTGTCCGAGGTGAAGGACCGGGAAAGGACGAAACCCCTACCGCCGTTGGAGCAGATGAGGCCAAGGGTGAGCAGGGAAAAGCTCAGGTCGATAATGGGCCGGGACGGGATAGAACACACTGGCGCGAGAAGCCCGTCCGGACATCCGCGGATCTACGGAAGGAGCGATTCCAGGCCCGTCAGGAAGACGAAGGGAGGCCTGGGAAAGATAGAGAAGAAGATCGGAACCCTGATCCTTCTCGTCGTGGGTATATTGATCGTCACCACCGGCCTCGTGTTCCTTGGCATGCTCAGCTGGTCCAAGATCGGCAATAACGGAAAGATCGCAATCATATTCATCTTCGCAGCTCTTCTGGCAGGGGCTGCCGAATGGCTTTACCGCAGGAACAAGATGCTGACATTTTCCAAGGGATTATCGACGCTGTCGTTCCTGGCGGCCTACACGGGTGCGGGGGTCATGTATTACTACGATTACAGCTTCACTTTGATCATTGCCGCGGGCATGATCATCATACTTCTGAATATCGCAGCCTCGTACAGGTACCAGATGTACCTTCTCATCGGCGTGTCCATAATCGCCTCGTACATACTTGCCACCATGATGAGGATGTCCAAAACGGATGCGGGAGAGCCCCTTATATCGGCTCCCGTATACGCGGGGCTCCTGGTGGGCATCGCAGCCCTCTTCACTGCCGCATCATATCTCGTTTTCAACCGTACAAAATCCTCCAAGATGGCATACATCACTTCCATCGTCTCCAACATATGGCTCATAGCGTTCAACGGCCAGATGAACGACGAGGTGTTGATCTCCGGCAGCATCATCATGCTGCTCACGGCCCTTCTTGCCACGGGAACGTCGAAGATCGGATTCGGGCAAGTGAAGGATCGGAAATCGAGGATTACCGGCAGGGCATCGAAGAAGGCGACCAGGATGTCCCACAGGGATTTTCAGAAGCTCGAGAAGGAGAGAAAGAAGCTGCTGCACTTCCAGTACCTCTGGTACGGAAGCCTCTTGCTGTCATTGCTCGTCTGCATCATGGTCTCCGCAAGGAATATTGCTTCCATTTCCATCGGATCCCTCGAGGTGCACTGGGGGGGCGTCATGTTCTTCATGGCACTTCTGACCTATGCCGTATCCGCCCTCTACCTCGGAAATGAGCTCAGGGCCCCGTGGATATTCAGCGCGATAACATTCGCTGCCGGCATTGCAGCAGGTCTCTTCCTTGGCACTTTCTGGCCGGTGGCCATCTCGTTTCTGCTGGCCAATTCGCTACTTCTTATATGGAAGCGCCGCAGGTTCCTGTACTACGGCAGCCTGATGGCCTCGCTGGTGCTTTGCGTGCTGGTGTCGGCAGAGGGAACTAGATCGATCCCCATGGGATCCTACGATCTTCCCTGGACCTCGTTCCTGTTCATGGCGGTATTGCTCGCCTTCGCCGTCCATAGCATGAACATGGGCAGGACGATCCGGCATTCATACCTGTACAGCGTATTGACCTTCGCGGCGGGCCTGGCTTCGGGTTTCTGTTCCGGGACCCTCTGGCCGGCGGCCGTCTCATACCTCGTCGTTCACGTTATCCTTCTCGGTTCCGGGCGATATCGCCATTCGGAGATATTCTATCCGCTCATGGCCGCATTGATATTGATCGCACATGCCATAGGCGGCGATGCCAGGATTCTCCTGGGTCTGCCGGGATGGGGCTTGTTCGCCGCACTGATACCTCTTTTCTTCTGGACGCACCAACGGAAAGAAAAAGAGGCCCGAAGAAGGTCCAACGTGTTCATGATTACCATTGGCGTTTCCACGCTGATCATGGCCGTTATCACTCCCGGTCTCTCCTATCCCGCCGCCATTGTTTCCCTGATGGCCCTCCTGTCCGTGTCAATCTGGTACACATACAGGTTCTGCGGAAAGGACATAGGGAGCGATCTCAAGCCGCGGGATTACAGGGGATTTTCAGAAACGGAAATGAGGGCTATACAATACCTGAAATTGACATTGATCTCCATGATGCCCGGCCTATATCTGACCATCTACACCATGATGGACCTGCTGGCTTTCTGGGAATATTTGCCCGTACTTTTCATCCCTGTCCTGTTCGTGCCGCTGGGGATCTTCCAGGGTGTGAGAAAACTGCCTTCGTTCCCTCTCATGCTCTCGGCCCTGGGGACCATCCTGGTCGTTCTTGGAACCCGTTATGACATCATGGCCTCCAACGAGATCATCATGATCACGCTGATGGCAGGCTTGCTCTGGATAGGCGGCATGTTCTGGAGGTACAACCGAAAGCACAAGGAAGGCATCACGTCCATTCTGAGGGGCGAGTATACCGCGAGCTGGCTTTCATACGCCGTGCTGCTCCTGTGCATCGTCTTCATCGACCGTTTCGACCTGCTGAGCCCGTATCTATTCTGGGGCCTGATCCTTCTTTTCGGCGTTTCAACGATGCTCCTGCCCCGGGACGTGATCGAACGCAGGCTCGGTCTTCTGCTCCTGTCCGTTCTCCTGGTGGTCTCGGGATCGATAACCATGTTCTCCGGAGGGAACGAGATCGACGGGGACGGATTCAGGGATTTCTTCCTTCCCGCGGTCGTTACACTCGTTTCTCTCGCATACCTCGCCGGAAGACTGACCCCGGGAAAATTCGGATTCAAACATGTGGCAAAGGGAAGAATCAACCGGCGTTCGGGAAAGTACGTCGATCCCGAGATGAACGAGGATCCCTCCGGCGTAATATGGCTGATCTTCGCCCTGGTAATGGCGAGCATCTCATGCTGTCTGGGGGACATGGGCAAATTCGGCCCCTCGCTCCTGGAAAGATACTGGATATTCATCTTTTTTTCCGTGAACTGGCTTGTACTCTATCTCTCGCATTATAACCATCGATCGAAACCCTGGTACGTCATCGCTCCCTTCCTGGCATTCTGGTCCCTGGGCCTTTCCATCGATGACGGTGCAACTCTCGGCCTGTACCTCGCATTGACGCTCATATTCACTTCCATCGGCCATTCCTTCCTTAAAGGCCTCGTGCGATCGGGACATCTCGTCAAGGGTGAAAAGAAAGGCAGGGGGAATGCCACCCGGAGAAGGGCCAGAAAGAAGAACGATACGGAGGATGCCGGTGGACCGGAGGGAAATAATCCTCCGGAGGGGAGCTTCTACAGATACAGGGCAGTACTCACCATGATCTCTCTTTCAGCGGTGGGCCTCGGACTGCTGTCCGGGGGTGGAATTCTCTCGACGGACGGAGATGGAAGCCCCGATAGCACCTTCTACATCCTGATGTTCCTGTCATTGCTCCACGTGATCGTTTCCATGCGTTTCCTCGCCAGGTTTTCCAGGGGAAGAATATCGAAGCCTGACAACGGTGTGGGAGAAGCCCACGGATTCAGGGGTTTTGTGAGTCTGTTCACCGATTGGGAGAACAGGTCGGTCCTCCTTCTCTCGGGAGGAATACTGTTCTTTGTGCTCTGCACGTCGATAAGTGCCCTGGATTTCATGTATTTTTCCATTGCGATCTCAGGCATGCTCCTTCTGACGGGGGGATTCCTTTTTCTGGTGTACCGAAACCGGGAGAACATCTGGGGATACCTGATATATGGCATACCTGCGGCATTCCTGGCCAGGATAGCAACATCCATCGACGTAATGGATGTGCATATGACACCCACAACCGTTCTTTCGGGCATGGTCAGCGATGCCGTGATCTGCTTTTTATGCATTTCACTTGCATATCTGGTCTGGAAAAGGGATACCGTGAAGGTGTACTCGCAGTTCAATCGGCTATCCCCCCTGCTCCTCGTGAGCCTCCTCTTCATCCTTTTCATCACACCTGCTGGCAAGTTCGGCCGATATGCGGTTCCCCTGGTGATCGGGATAACGGCATTCAAGCTCAGAGATGCCTGGTCATACCCCATCGCGGTACTGTTATTCCTACTGACGTTCTACCTGTTCACGGGGAATCCGTCCAACCCAGAGGAAGCGACGAGGATACTGACCACCTTCCAGCGGCAGATACTTATCATAATCGTGATGGGCGTCATCCTGATGCTGGTGCTGGCAACGCACAGGAGGATGAAGCGGGAGCCCCTCACATCCGAGACCGTGATAGGGCTTTCGGCCGGGATATTCATCACCGCTCTTCTCACGTTCAAGGGAGATCAACACTGGCTCATTTCACTAGTCTGGGCCATTCTCGGCCTCTCTCTGGTCTATTTCGGCTATACTCTGAAGAAGAGCTGGTTGAGATGGGAAGCCCTTGTCATCATCGGCCTCGTCGTCCTGAAGATACTCATAAAGGACTCGAGCAACCTGGCACTCGGCTACCGCGTGGCCGTCTTCCTTACCGTGGGTGTGATAGTGCTTCTCGTTTCCCTGCTGTATTATAAACTGGCGGATTGGTACAAGAAGGCGGTAGATACCGAAGAGGATGATTAAAGCGGTATGCAGACGGATCCGACCATGGATATGGTGACAGCCAATGGAGTACTCATCCATCATCGCAGGAGCTTTCGCCCTCGTGCTGGCACTGGGAATAGCCGGTGCTTTCTGGGGAAAGAGCAGAAAGCGAAAGCTTTTGTTACGATCGGAGCTGAAAGACCTTAAGAAAAGAAGGGACCACCTTCCGAAGATCATGTCGGAGGGATTGTGCCCGGAACTGGATGATATTGAAAAGCTGTTGAAGGAGCGTAAACCGGTTGACCTGGAAGCGTTCCTGGTTCGAGCGAAGGACCGCGTGGACAAGGAGACGGACCGGGCCAGGGTAATCAGGGCTAAAAAGGAAGAATTGAAGGAACTCATCTCCGAGCTCGGGAGATTGGGGCCCTCCGCAGATGAATATACGGATGTCCTGAAGATGCTGGAAAGGGAGGGATTTCATTGAATCGACCCCGATCCCGAAGGATTCTGGAGAAGGCCCTGGAAACTGCGCTGATCAAGGCGAGAAGGGACTACTCCGGCGCCTGTCTTGATGAGGAGCTGAGCTGGTGTCGCAGGATAAGCGGAGCGATCAACCACGTTCACCTGAAGGAAGAATGCAGGGTTTTAATGGAAGAAGAAGAGAGAAAGCTCAGGAAAACGATTGCCGGAAAGCCATTCACGATAACGAACATCGGATCTCTCAGGAAGCCTTTCGTGGATATCAGGGATCGGATGAGGGGGCGGATCCTGGAGGAATATGAGATCGAGAGCGGTGCCTACGAGCTGTACGAGCGTCTGGAAAGGCTTAGACCTCTTTCGGATTTGGGGAGCGATGTACGAACCTGCCAGGGGGATATCGTCACGTTGAAGGACCGGCTCGAATCCGCAGATATACGGGAATTGAGAGAGGAACTCGGCGAGATCGCGAACAGGACCGATTCCCTGAGGGAGCGGGCAATGAGCATCGCGGATCGAGGCATCCCCGAAGTGGAAGGAACGGACGGGAGATCTACACCTGGGCCGGTCCCCCTCGACATTACTGCCGGAACCACCATATCGGACGACCTCGTGCTCTACAGGATAACGATCATCAACAATGGAACGGATCCCGTTCGGGATATCACGGCGATGGTATATTTCGAGGCCGGCGAATTCAAACTGGAAGGATTTCTCCCGCGGGATTACGACGGCGGTCTTTTCGGCACCATGGGAGAGGTGGAGGCGGGGGGTGAGAAGAACCTTACGTGCTGTCTCAGGCCCCTGATGCTCGGGACCTTCGGTATCAGGGCCGTCGTTCATTGTATGAGGCAGGACGGAGCCCCCGGGCGTATGGACGTTCCCGAGGTCAATGTCGATATCAGTACTCCGACCTTCTCGAAAGAACGGTCTTCCCGGGAGATGTACGATGCCGGGTCGAATGCAGCCATAGAAAGCTGCGGTACTAGAAGTTTCATCGTACCGTTTCTCCTGGAGCCTGCGGAGGTGAAAGGGCGCATCGAGAGATCACTCGCGGGAATAAATCTTCGCAGGAAGGAGGATCCACCCAACAGGAACGGCGAGATATGGGCTCTTTCCTTCTCGGGAAGGGATGAGGATTCCAAGGGAGTTGTGCAGCTTCGAGTATCTCTCAGCGGGAAGACCATGGAGCTGAAACTTAACGCTTCCTCGCGCGACCCAACCCTTATGTCCGGCACGCTAATAAAGGCAGGTGATACCGTCGGCCCCATCCTCGCCGATGCGCTCTTCGTCGGAAGGCCTCTTCAGCAGGTGTTCGTATCCATCAAGGACAGCGTTATAAGCAGGAGCGTCATCGACATCTCCGGGGACGTCCCGGGAGATGTGGATATATCCGACAGCGTGGTGGTTCGATCGGAGGTTCGTTAGAGGTGGTCGGTCACGGAATCCCCCTTTCCCGATATCCCATTTGATTCACAGGTGTCGTTATCAGATGTGATTATTATTGATTAGTAGAATCTCTGATTATCAGGTAAAGACGACCGAATAATTTGCCACTCCAGAGGTACTTTCGCACCCCGGACCGCCCCGGCGACCATCAAAGCGGCATATTTGATCGGGATCTACACCCTCTCCGAGTAACAATAAGGCCGCGATATAGGTGAAGACGGGAACAAAGTGACCGTCTTCGTAAGTAAAGACGGGTCAGAATGGGACGGATTTACACGTCAACTTGACTGAAAGAGATCGATCCGAAGCGTAATTACTCTTCGGTCTCGTCGGTCTCGTCGGTCTCTTCGTCATCCTCGTCCAACTCTATCTCGACGTCCTCGTCGAAAAGCTCTCCGCATTCGGGGCACATCTCGTCATCCGAACTAATAACCGCACCGCACTCGGAGCATACCATCTCGTCCTCGTAGAACTTCTCGCCGCAGTACGGGCATAGTACCTCTCCGGAATCCACCGATGCACCGCACTTGTCGCAAACGAAATCCCCTTCTTCCCCTTCGAACGCCTCCCCGCAGACGGGACACGAATCCGCATCACCATCCGTTTCTGCGCCGCAGAAGGGGCATTTCTCCATCTCCTCCTCATCAGATTCCTTGGTCCTCTTCTTCGGAACCGGCTTCGTTCTATCCCTCTGCTTGTAGCCGCAGGATGGGCATTTGTTATCCTCCGGTTGAAGCGGGGTCTTGCACTTGGGGCATTGCACGACGAAGTCCGCTCTCTTCAGTTTAAAACCGCAGGAGCCGCATAATCGATCCGCGGGATCCACTGCCTCGCCGCATTCCGGGCATGAATGTACCTCTCCTATCTCCTCTGTGATCTCCTCCGAAGGCGGCCCGAACCGCGAGCGGAACGTCATGAATATGATGATGGCGAGTATCGCGATAACGAGGATGAGAAGTATGGTAAGCGCCTGATCCATATCCAGGAATTCTTTATCGGACTGCTCGGGATCGTCGTCGTCGCCTAGCGGCGGCTCCGGCTCGGTGGTGAAGTTGAACGTCCGGACGGCGGCAAGGGTCATATTCAGAAGGTCATGTACATCGGTGGACACCGTAACGGTGTAGGTCATGGAGTACTCCAGGTTGACCTGGGGTTCTATCTCCACAGTCCTTCCGTTGTTCGAAAGCGTTCTCCTGTATACAAATGCCGGTGAGATGGTTATCCCGTTCTCGAGGGAATCGTTATCGACCGGTTTCGAGAACACTATCTTGATCGACGCCGCCACCGAAACGTTCTTCTGTCCGTTCTCCGGGTATGTCTCCAAGACCTGCGGCGGTTTTTCTTTCTCGATGGTACGGAAGGACCACTCCACGTTCTCCGCGAGCCGGTTCCCGGATAGGTCGGTCAAGTTCGCCTTGACCAGAACGGTGTATTTCTTTTCCCTTTCAAGGTCTATAGAGGGAGTGAGACTGATCTCATTGTCTCTCACGCTGTGGACCCTCTCAACCTTCTTGTTCTCCGGGTCGAGGAGAACCAGGGAATCCCGATTGACGCTGTCACGGTCGATATTCTCGGAAAAAACAACCTTAATGGTGACGTTCAGGGGGACGTTCCTGGCGTTCCTCGAGGGATAGATGCTGTTCAGAAGTACCATGGGGGGCGTGATGTCGATGGGCCCCAACATGGTAAAATTGCCCGTGGTCGTGACGTTGGCGATTATCGTCTTATCCGTCGTATCGATAATTGAGAATGAATCGAACTTCTTCCATCTCCCATCGTCGGCCTGCATGTAGAGGTCGAGCTTCTCCTCGTCGATGATGTGGGAAATGTCCCGCTTCCCGTATTCCACCCTCATCTCGATCCTGATGAGATCGGTACCCAGGAGGTTCCGGACCGATATGGAGAATGCAATTCCTATGGTATCCAGCCCCGGGGTCTTCTCCTTCACGATGCTGTCACTGTGCATGGTTATATTGACCGAGGGGGCGGGGACCTGCCCCCTGTTCGTGTAGAACAGTCTTGCATCAACAACACCCAGAGGATCGTCGAAGTAGATGCTGTCCTCGAAGGGCAGCATTATCACCTTGAGCGTCATCTGGTCCGTTCCCTCGTTCCCGTTCCTGTCCGTGGCCGTGAGTGTGACGGTATACCTTCCGGGAACGTCGAAGGTGAAGGTCGGATGAATCCCCTCCAGGCTTTTCATATTCTCGTCGTACTGGAACGTCCATATATACTTCGTTACTTCCACATTGTCCATGGTATAAGATCCGTCGAACTCGTAGGTCTCTCCCTCGTATATCTCGTCGTTCATTCCCGCCTCGGCCTCGGGTGGGGTGATATCCTTCACGAACATGTCGATACGTCTGTTCAGCTCATTGAAAACGATGGAGTTGTTAGTGCCATTCTCGTAACCGCTCTTGGATGCTATTACATTGTAATAGTGGGTCAGAACGCTGTCCTTGAGTATCTCCTGATGGGTGACCATCACATTATGCCGCTCTCCGTTCATATCGGTCAGATACCTGCCTGATGAGAGCACATCGTTGTCCAGAATGTACTCCTCTAGCGTTATGGCGGTCTCCTGCACCTCGTACCGGATACCCTCGGGATTGTGATTGTCGTAGGTATGGATGGATATGAGATACCGCGATATGATCTTCGAGATGTTATCATCGATCCCATATCTCCTGGGAACCGTATTTACCAGTTCCAGGAGGGAAGAACCGTCGAGACGGATGTCCTTCTCCGTGGAGCTGTTGATACTAGAGTTGAATATATGAAGTACGGTGGAGCCATCCATATGAAGACCGTTCGTGTTCGCTGTCAGCTGTGAACCGTATATTTCACCCGAAGAGTTATCAACGGCGGATATGCCCGTACCGTTGACGTTCATTATCCGGCAGTTGCGCAGCTCGAGGATGCAGCCCGAGGAGGCGAGGCCCTCGCCGATAATACCCGTGAATACGGAGTCGGTGAGCTTGAGTCGGGTATATGAGGAAACCTTTATCCCCCTGATACCGAAACCGCTCAGGTTCATGAACATGAGATTATCGAGGCTCAACTCCGAGTTCATGAGAACGATGCCCCCGTAAGCGTCATTGAAGGTGGTGGAGCTCACCGGGGGAGTGCTGGTCTTCACCGTGGAATTGAAGATTATCCCTATGTAGGATTCCTCGAACAGACAACCGGCGATGGTGACCTTGTCGCTCTCCACGAAGAGGCCGCCCTTCGAAGGGTCCTTCTGGATCTCGTCCATCGGCGCCCTGTAACCGCATTCCCTCACTATCACGTCCTCCATGGTCAGCATGCCGCCGCTCTTGACCCAGAACCGATAGCGATGGGAAGAATCCTCCGTCATGGATGTCAACGTGCTCATGTTGTCCTCCCCGCCGTAGAGGTACAATTCGCCGCCGTTCTCAACTATGATGCTCCGGTCCCCGTTACCGGGTGAGTCTATCTTCAGCGTGAAATTTCGAAGGGTCAATCTTCCACCGCTTCTAATCGTGATATTACCGAGAACGTTCAGCACGACGTTCTCAAGCATGATGGTGTCGTCCACGAACCAATCCACCAGCACGTCCTCGGTGTCCAGGGTAACGTTTTTGGTCATGCTGTTGTTCACGTGGAATGTGGCATCCGACTTGTGCTCACCGTATTCGACCTTGACCGTGTGCGGGGTCCGGTACTCCAGCGTCGATGCGCTCTCGTATACGGAGTTCACGGCCTCGAACCACATCGCCGTCCCGTTCAGGCCTGTAGATGCGCGCCCAACCTCGGTGCTGTCGATATCGAACAGGGTGACGGTGGCTCCCGGTACCGGAAGACCCAGGCTGTTCTTCACCCTCACGTGAAGGTACCATCTTTCGATGAGCTTGGATTCGCCAAATATCTCTCTCGTGCCCCAGGTGCTGTTCAGCAGATCCATGCGGCCAATGACGTGAGCCAGCGTGTGGAAAGTCGTATTGGTTATGCGCCCTGTCTCGTTTATCATATAGTTGAACGTGAGATTGATCTTCCCTGAATCGAGAAGGGAAAGGGAACGGTTGTTGCAGAAACGCAGCGTGTTGTTGGTTATATTACCATCCGAAAGACCGGTTAACTCTATTCCGAGGTCGGTGGCATTGGTGATCGTGTTGTTGTGGAAAAGAAGCTCGAATGTGTTTGCATAGGTTGCACCTTTCACCGTATCGTTGATGATGTTGTACAGATAGGAATGGTCCCTGTTGGAGAAACCTGTTATGGCGGTATCATTCACCTTCGTGATAACGTTGCTCTCGATGGAATTCGTCTTGGAGTTGTTCAGGTTTATCCCCACATCGACCTCCGAGATCGTATTGGCGCGGAGCAGATTGTTCAGCGAGAGGCGGGTGACATTGATGCCGAGATGTGAACTGGCGATCCGATTCGAGCTGGCGTTAATGCGGCCGGACAGGGTGATCGAGATCCCCGTATTCCCCTTTCCGGATATGGAATTGTTGTAGATGGTGATGTTCTGCGCATACCACAGTTCGATGGCGGTGGAATTCATATCACTGGAGTTGTAGGTTCCCAAAAAGGTGTTGTTGTCCACCCGGTTGTCCTGTGAGATATGCATGTAAATATCATTCCTCTCTCCCTGGAATGTATTTCCCGATATGTTGCTGCCGTGGGTATTCAGCATCATCAGCCCGTTCTCCGATGTGAATGTGTTGTCTGAGACCGTGGCATTGCGTGAATAGACCAGGAGAAGACCCGTGTGGCAATCAACAAAACTGCTTCCCGTTATCACCGAATCATTGCTGAGAACGAATAGCCCGCTCCTGCCCATGGGAAAGACCGGAGAATAGTACCCGCAGTCCCTCACGAGGGAATTTCTCATGGTGAAGGACCTCGTACGATTGAGGTACACTATGTAGGCCGCGTCGGTGCCGCTTCTCAGTTCCGATCCGTCAGGGGTCATGGGGTCGTCGTCACCATCAAGTATATGAAGGGATGAATTGTGGTTCCCGTATAGCAGGAACTGGCCGTCGGTGGACGGTTCGAACTGTATCGTCGTGTTCACCAGGGTCAGGGACGAACCGGAGGAGATATTGATATTTCCAGAGAAAACTATCGTCTTGTTCGTGAGCGTTATATTTCCGCTGATGTTCCAGTCTCCCACGTACTCGGAGGGAGGGAGGGTGAGCGTGATCGTTGATGAGGCATTGATATCCTCCTCCGTGTAACCCCTGGAGATGGAAGCGGGGTGCATGGCCGTGAAATTGTGGGGATTATGGTGTAGCGTTGTCGTGGAATTGATCTCCATGGATGTTATCTCGACACCTGTAACAGTACCGGTGGGAAGGGTCAGATTATCCCTTTCGGATCCCTCCCGGTCACGTATGGAAACCACCGCGCCGGCATAGGGTTGGCCCTGGTCGTCCTCCACGGCGATATCCAGAAGATACAGGATGTCCACCGTGGCGTTATCCGTTATCGCGAGCAAGGGATAGGTCGAATTGAGCAGCTCGAAGTGGCCCTCGGATGCGTTCAGATACACCTCGGAATCCGTTATCTCGACGTCGTATTCCTCCTCGCTTACGAAATCAACATCGGTACAGTTAATCTCGTACATTCCCGCCAGTACCATCTCGGCAGCCGAGGTATTTATCGTCGTATTCCCTATGTGGAGCGTTCCTCCGCTGGCCATGACCGCGTGTTCGCCGGTTATCGAGGAGTTCGACAGGGTTAGGTTCGAATCTTCGGAGACCAATCCATCATGGCAGTCATCAAGAAGGACGTGTTCCATATCCACGCGGCACTCTCTCAGATACATGCCTCGCTGGTATTCATTTATCGGCGTTCCGTTCCCGGGTCCATCCACACGCGCATTGCTGATGTTGATCCAGCTGCCGGTGGCGTTGAACTCGAAACCCCGGCTGTTGTTGGTGCGGATAACGGAATAGTACCCCGGATCCATGACGTCCCCGGGTCCGGAAATGTCCAGAGAGGCATTGAGGATCCTGAGGTAATGATCGCAATAGCCCGTCTGGTTGAAGTTTATCGTGGAATTCACCATGATCAAACGGGAGCCCTGCTGAACGTCTATCCACCCGGTGATGTTCAGCGTGCAGTTCACCAGGGTCAGATTGGAGCAGCTCAGCAGCGTTATGTTCCCGTCCATGTGGATCAATGAATCGTTGAAATTCAGATCGTTCCCGTGCTCCAGGACCCAGTTGATTCCCGAATTGTTGAATATGGACAATCCTTCCGGGGTATCATCTCCGCTGTCCACGGGTCCGCCGGTATCCGCCAGTGTGGACGGGGTGATCGGCAGGGCGAGACTGAGTACAATGAGGCTGGCAAATAATACAGCTATTCGTTTCGACTTTTCGCGTTCCATATGGACCACTCGCTCGATTGGATTTGTAAGCAATTGAAATCTGCCCTATTCTATTCTCCGGGATTTGGAGCAGTGCAGACCTCGAATGTGCCCCCATTACATAAATCATCATATATTTTTTTTGTCCAGATAGAACCGTTCCGCTTGTTTTTTCCAGGGATCTATGAACCTCTTGTTCAAGCTCAATGATTACCGTGGGTCATAACTACCGGAGACCCCCGGTCAGATCACGTGGGAATTACACAGAAACATGAAAAATACAGGATAAAAATGAAGCAGAATCGGCCCTCCGGGCTCCCACACAGTTACGATTCCCACAACGTTCCGGGATAACCAGATGCGCACTAATGGTCCGGAACCATCCGAACCTTCAGGGCCATGTACGTCTCTCGATCGATATTGTGACCGGTCTAATGGTTCCTGATCACCCTTCTCCTGAGACGAACCGTTTTCATCCTAGGTCTCGTTACCCTTTTTGGGGACGGATCATCTTCCATTTCGGACGATTCGGGCTCATCTTCATCTTCCTTCTGCTCCATCTCCGCGCCCTTGGAAGACCTCGCACGCTTCTTCGCCACGATCATGAGGGCCACGAATAGCAGTAAGAAAACAAGGATGATACTGGCGGATATGTATCCCTTGGTCTCGTCGGTTCCGAGGAAGCTGTTATCCCCGCTGGTCTCGGACAATCCCTCATCGTCAGCATCGCCGTCCGGGTCCTCGTTCTTCTCGAGTATCTCCCTGAAAGGTCTAAGGTCCAGTTCGAGACTATCATCTGCCATGAACTCCTCTATCTGCCTGTCAAGCGATGCTGCATCAGATCCTTCCTCACCGGGAATCGGTTCGGGTAGCATCATGAAGTTCTCTTCACCCGGTGACACGAGTTCTATTACCATCTTGATCACCGGGATTTCAGGATCATCGGGTATGTTCTTCTCTCGCAAGGGGAAGATGCCATGCCGCTCCTTGTAGGGAAGGTACCCCTCTGCCTCGACCACCACGACATATTCACCGGCAGGCAGTTTGATCTCGAAGGATCCGTCCTCATTCGATTTTGAAGAGAACTCCTTTCGATCTCCCTCCTTTCTCCTTTCTTCCTCCTTCCGCGGCTCCTTTTCCCGTCGCTCCTCCTCCTTTCGATGCTCCTTTTTCCGTCGCTCCTCCTCCTTTCGCTCCTCCTTTTCCCGTCGTTCCTCCTCCTTTCGCTCCTCCT
>CAYRFL010000023.1:17864-47466 GCA_964423515.1 uncultured archaeon | reverse complement strand
GAAATAAAGGCCGGAAGCGCTGTTGTCAAGGAGAAGGTGGGTGTGTGTCCGCAGGAGATCACCGTTTGGGACAAGCTCTCCACCAGCGAGAACCTGGCCCTCATCGGCGAGCTGTACGAGGTTCCGAAGAAGTTGCTGAGATCCCGAATCGACTCTCTCCTTCGCGATCTGAAACTGGAGGACAAGAGAAGGACGCTGGCCTCGGCCCTGTCCGGCGGAATGAAGCGCCGGCTCAATCTCGCAATGGCCCTGGTGCACGACCCCGAGATAGTGCTCCTGGACGAACCGTCCCCGGGGCTGGACCCCCAGTCGCGCCTGGTCCTCTGGGATTTCATCATGACCATTCCGAAGAAGGGCGAGAAGACGGTGATACTCACCACCCATTTCATGGAGGAGGCCGACCGCCTGTGCAACAGGGTGGCCATCATCGATCACGGCAAGCTCCTGGTGGATGACCCGCCGGAGAAGCTCAAGAACTCGCTGGGTGAGGGGGATGTCATCGAGCTTACCCTGGCGGAAGGCGAGGCCGGGGGCGACATTGCGGAGAGCATCGAGAGCATGGAGGAGGTGGTGAAGGTCCGCGTGGTGGGGAACCGCATATGGATACAGGCGCACAACGCTGTGAGATACATGCCCGAGATATTCCGCCACGTCGATGAGAGCGAGCACGAGATAAAGGACGTCAAGCTGAGGAAGAACACACTGGAGGACGTGTTCATATCCCTTACGGGCAGGGGGCTGAGAGAATGAAATGGGTAGCTATAGCGAGGAAGAGCGGATTCGAGCTCGTGAGGGACAAGGGCTCCCTCTTCTTCAGCCTGCTCTTCCCCGCAGTTTTCGTCCTCATATTCGGATTCGCCTTCGGCACCTTCACCGGGGGAAACACCACCTACGAGATCGCCGTGATAAACGAGGATGCGGGCATAGCCGTGAACGGCACGCCGGTCAATCACGGCGAGAACTTCATATCGCTGCTGGAAGACATGCATTATATCGGTGGGGACGGCGAGAACACCTCGGAGCACGTGTTCGATGTGCGCCGGGACCTTTCCGCGGCAGAGGCCCAGGAGCTGGTGGAGGACGGCGACCTGGTGGCCTACGTGATCATACCCGCGAACTTCTCGGACGCGGTGAATATGGAGAACTGGAGATACGTCCGGCACGTGGTGGGCGATTCCATCCAGGCCGCAATGACAGGTCAGGGTGACAACGCTTCCGGAGAAGATGCGATACTCCAGCTTATGGAACGGATGACCTCCACGGGGAGTTCGGGCCCGGACGGGGGTAGCACGGATATGTACGACGGGAACGTCACGGCCGATGTGGTACTCATGGGAGATCCCGGAGATACGTCCTACTATTCCACCAGCGGGATAATACAGGGGATGCTGAGGGGATATGTGGAGGGCGCCGGCAGAAGGACGCTGGAGATGTCCCGGCCGTATCTCCCGGTGGATGTCGATCCGTCATCGCAGGACCCCCACGTATCCTTCCGGGACAGCGCTCTGGATGCATCCGACCTCACCTCCTTCGATTACATGGTGCCTGGGATAATCGTGTTCGGCCTTCTCATGAGCTCCACCAGCGTGTGCATCATCCTGGCACGGGAGGAAAGCGTGGGAACGCTGACGAGGCTGAAGCTGACCAAGATGTCATCCTTCGACATGCTCTTCGGCACCACAATCCCATACACCGTTCTGGCGGTGCTGCAGGTGTTCGTGCTCCTTGGCGTGGCGCTTCTCATGGGCTTTCAGTACAATCCGGGAACGAATCTGGGCCTTGCGGTGTTCATCGCCCTCTGGGGCTGCCTGGCCACGGTGGCTCTAGGCCTGATACTGGCGTCCATAGCGAAGAACGAGAACCAGGGGGGATACCTCGGTCCCATGGTATCGGTGCCCCTTTCTTTCCTTTCGGGCTCGTTCTTCTCCCTGCCGACGATAGTGCTCACCGAGAACTTCCTCGGTACCGGTAAACCCTTCGAGCTGTTCGACTGGCTTCCCTGGACGCAGTGCGCCAAGGCCCTCACGAAATGCCTGAGGCACGGGGCGGGATTCGGAGACGTCGCCATGGAACTGGTATTGATGATGGTGATAACGGCGGTCCTCTTTGCACTGGGCGTGTTGCTGTATCACAGGAAGAAGCTCAGGAAGATATGAAGCCCGATACAATCATGATGTGTGCTCTCTTCAATTAAGCGGGCTCGATAGCGAGGAAGGGGGAAGGGGTGATGAACGCGCACGCAAGTCCTTTTACTGATGCACAAAATTGCACAAAAAGAAGAAACCATGCCCCCATGGTCAGCGATGCCGGCCCCAAGAATAATATTTTTATTCTGTAGGACTCAAACAAGGCCCGTGTGGCTTAAGCATCAGTCTCTCGATACATTTTATGGCATGTATTGTGTCGAGTGGTCCGAAAACGTAAAACATTAATAATATTCATAAACCATAATAACGTAAATCACTATGATAAAAAATACGAATATGTTGGAAAGGCGTAATACATTATGACGACCCCCGATATCGAAAGGAAGTGTATCAAAGCCATGATCATTGGGAATCTTTTCATACCCATCGGTTTTGTTCTTCAGATCATGATTATTATCATTACATGGATTATTATAAATAACAAAGAATTTGAAACGAGTTTTAGTGGGCTGGGCTATTTCATGATGGGATTCATCATCAGTCTCTTTGTTTTCTGTTGCTGTTTTGAAACTTCCAGATTAATCAACATATTAGCTTTGAGACTATTAGGGAAAAGTACACATGATGTGGCGATACGGAAGAATGTTAAAACACCTTTTGTCGTTTTACAGGCATCTTATATATTACTCATCATTGCCATAATTCTCACGGTTATAGTAGCGATTTATCCGTTAGATGAGAATTTACCGGCGTGGGCCATTCCGCTTGCTGAGACTTTTATCAGTATACCTATATTCTATATTTCGGCTTCAATATTTCTTTTAAAGAGCAGGAGGTCATCGAAAATTGGCCCAGTATTCATACTGGTACTTTCCATTATCTTTCTAATAGCACCAATTATCTATGCAATTATAACACGAGAGATTGAGGATTTCCTAGTAATGTACATGTTTGTCGGCACACTGATTACCCCCCTATTGGTGGTAATGAGCATCATCATTTTACTTTCCCTTAGGAAATACTTGAAAGGGATAGACGAGGGGCGGGACCGCCATGTCGGGCCCTGACCATCCTGGAGAAGTGGGAGCGGCGTTATAGATCGTATTTCCCGACGAAACTCTCGGCCTTGGTCCGCGTCCCATTCCGGGTATTTTTCAACTGCCGCTTCACGAGTGAGACCACTTCATCTCTGTTTTCAAGTTGATCAAATTACATGTCGAACGAGGAAATTACGTTGCCCAGGATGACGTTCTTGCACTCCCCGGTAAGGTGAGATCTCGGTGGAAGGTTCTCGACCCTCAGTAGCTCGCGTGTTATTCTTTCGGCGAGGTGGGGTTTTGCAACAGCTATCTTCCCCGCGTTTCCCGCAACATTGGAAACCGTTACCATGTAATCGGCATCGAGAAGTGAAAAGTATTTGTCAAAGATATCATCGAACCTGCCCTCCTTATCCACCCTTGCCAGGTTGGCGATTATTATAAGCGCGTTCCATTTCAATATCCTCTTGTCGCTGTCCAGAAGTTGTACGAACAGCTCCATTTTCGGATACAGTTCACCGGGCCGTTCCTCGCTGAGTACTTTCAATACCTTGGCGCAGGGGTACATGACGCTCGCCCTCTTCGAGGAGAGTCCATCGAATATATCGGGCAGCAAATCCATGTCGTCCTTGACCCGTTCTTAGAGCTCCTCGGTAGTGATCTCCTTGTTCCCGAGCCTATTTAGGATGTCGCTCTTTTCCATGGATGCCACCTGCGGGTGATGAGAGGTTGTGTTGGAGTATGATTGAGTAGCTATAATTTTATTTTCATAATACTATTCCATCCATCCTCGTACAATTGGCAGAATGGAATATCCGTACGTTAATTCAGATTCCTCTCCTCCCGATCCGCTCCCCGTACAACCTAAGAGCCCGCCGGCTCGTAAGCCATTTCTTGCCGCCATGCCTCACGGCGGCCAGCTTCCCCTGCTTGCACCGGAGGGCCAGGTATTTTTGTGAATAAGGGACGTTCTCCGCCGCTCTTTTCAGCGTAAACAGCTCGTCCTCCGCCGTCCCGACGTCGTCGAGAATCTGGAGTAAACTGGAGGCCATGAGCTTTTGCAGCAGGAACACCATTGCGGACAGACCTTCTTCCGAATCCGCCAGGTTCAGGCTGTAGAGGTATTCGTCCCGGTGCTCCGGAAGAACGTGGACGGGAGGCCAGTTCCGAGTGATGAAGAAAAGGTTCAGCAGCAGCCTTCCGATCCTGCCGTTACCGTCGCTGAAGGGATGTATGCGCTCGAACCCGTAGTGCATGTGGGCCCCGAGAATGAATGTGTCCTCCCCCTCCACGTCCATCTGCCCGAACTCCTTCAGCCACTCATCCATCCGTCCCACCACCTTTTCCATCCTGGGCGGTGTGAACGAAGCTCCCCTTATCCGTACGTTGACCCTGCGCCAATGGCCGGCGTCCCGAAGGATACTGAAAAAAACGTTCCTGTGCATCTCGAGTATCGTATGGAGCGACAGTTCTCTCCCGGTCATGCCCGGAAGCGAGCGGAACACCCGCTCATGCTGTACTGTCTCGAGGACCTCGGCCATGCTTCTATCCTTCACGCTCGTGCCGTCAAGTATTATTCTCTCCGCCTCCTCCCGAGTCACAGTGCTGCCCTCGATGGCGTTGGTGCCCCATGTGTTCAGGGTGGATATCCGCTTCCAGGTGGATTCCGGAAGACTCCGAAGGCTCGTTCTCTCCAGTAGGACGGAGCGGAGTTCATTTAGTGTGTATTTATCCATTATCGTAATTATACTCATATATAGTATATAAATTAATATGGGTAAATTATAAATTTCAATTAGTTCCATATAAATGGGTTAATAATCTTTATGGAATTGATTGAGACTTATGGCCGGCGTCCTATAGATAGTTGTGGAAGAGTACAGGCCAATTCTCATGTCTGAATGCCCGCAGGCGGCGCCCCCTGGGATCAAGTTTTCCCAACACCATACACCCTGACGTTTATATCCGAGTACATCAACTCCAGCCCTTCGATTTCATCTCCGGCCCAGATCCGATAAATGAGGGTCTCCCTTCCCTTTTCCGTGGGTGTCGTGGGTGTCGGTATGCCACCCGTAGGGGGCTCGAGGTACTCGTCGGAGTCCAGCCCGGCCGCATGGAACAGAGCGTAGGTTATCCCCCACGAGTCCCTCTGCGTCGTTATCAGGAATTCCGATCCGTATCGCTGCATTATATCCAACGTGTCGTTTACGTCTGTGGCCACCAGGCCCTTTGCAACGTCCCGTATCCGCTCCTCGTCCTCCCATCTTCGTATCGTCGAGCTGTCATAGATAGTGTTCTCGAGGGATCGCGACGGCGAGTCTACGACGGCATTCCTTTCGGTATATCCACGCACGGAATGACCGTAATCCCACCAGCAGAGGATGGTATCGTTCCATTTTGTATTATCCCTGATCCAGTTGAGCCCTCCTCTCATCTCCGGCATGAACACACCCTGTTGCTCCTCTCCGTCCATGTCGTAGAATATCTCGTACTTGTCCATCCAACGGCCGTCGTGGTAGTTGTTCCTGTATTCTATACGGGTTTTGTAAATTCCTCCAATCTCCTCGGTGTTGACCAGTATCTCCTTTCTGGTTATCTCGGAGCTGTAGGAGTACATTCCGGCGGTCACGACCGTAATGAGGATTAGTGATACGATGACCACGGTCGCCATCACTTTCCTGCTCTTTTTCTTCTTACTGGCGAAATCGCTGTTGTCGTACTCCTCAAGTATGAACCTCCGTTTGAGTTCCTCGCTCGCCCTGAGGCCCCAGATGTAGACGACCATAAGAAGCATGAAAAGGGGCGTGAAATATGCATAGAACAGCTCATCATCCCCGCTCATATCCGTATGCCTCCAAAGGGTGAACCTGGCCATTACGAGCAGTATCCCGGCAGCGAGTATCACGGAAAGCATCACCGAGCCCACACCGTAATGATTAATGTTCTTGGGCGTTCTAAACTGAACGATCACAAGTCCCATCGTCGCGACTCCCATGAACAGCAGAGTAATCCCCACAAATACCATGGAGAGCAGATATGTCCCGTCGTAATGCTCTCCGGTTCCGATCACGTAGGATGAGTGGAACTGGTCGACGGATATGATGACGGCCATTATCCCGATTATCATCTGCAGCAACAGGAACAATTTCAATCCCGCCCCTAATTTCTTTGGCAGCACCTTCAGGTATTCCACCACGACGTCGCTGGGCGGTCCAAGCTCGTCGATGACCTCCCGGAATAACCCGTCATCCGGTTCCTGCAGGTCCCTTTCGGCGGCCATGTCCATGGACTTCTCGTGTATGTGGTTCTCGAGCTCCTCCACTATCGACCTTGACGAGCGCGAGTCTATACCGTAGAGTTCCCGTTTTATCCTTAAGACATAATCATCCACGATCCTGTTACGAATCATCTCGTCACCCCCAGTTTTTCCATTACCTCTCTCGTGATCTTGTAATTGGAAAGCCAATCCTCAAGGCACAATGCAAGGGCCTCCCTGCCGTCCTGGGTGAGCCTGTAATACTTTCTCCGCGGACCACCCTGCGGATCGCCCCAGTAGCTTTCAAGCAGCTCCTTAGCCGAGAGCGAGCTCAGTATCGGATAGATGGTCCCCTCGGGGAACCTCAATCTGCCGTCGCTGGTTCTCTCGAGTATCTTGATTATCCGATAACCGTAGCAGGGTCCCCCGTCCCTGTCGATGGTCAATAGCACCAGCATCGAAAGAAGCCCTGTTTTCAGTTCCTTGTTGAACTTCTTTCGGAAATCGTCGATCCTCTTGTTCATGCAATTACCTCGAAGTTCTACATAGATATAACTTCAAGGTAGTATATGTACTTTTGTACCTATTGGATCAAACATGTTACGGATCACGTTAACTATCCAGGATAAATTTTTCCGGGAACAAAATAAATCCTGATAAACTATTTATAAACGAAAAGTTAACCGACAAAATCGGTCAGCCGGCAACAGGTTCTTCTTGTAGAACTTTTCCCCCAACCTTCCATTGACGAACGATCTGTCTCCCTCCTCGTATGTAAATATTAAATATCGTGGTGCCGTTCCGACCACTATGCGCAGACATGCCTATCCATTTGGAAGATACCTGGTTCGCGACAGGAAGGTCGGCGAGCTGTCCCCGCGGCTAAAGAAGTTCGTCGATGGATTGGGCTTCCCGGTGGTCAAGTACGATACGAAGAACGAGGACAAGGGCGCCCTGATAATCGCGGTCAACAAGAAGAGGTCCGACTTCTTTCGGCAGAGAAAGCCCCCCGGCCGCATCGAGATGATCCTTTCCGGATTCTCGCCGGATACCCCCTCCTTCCGGGAGATGGACATCGAGTCCCAGCGGGTCGGGATCGAGCTCTACCTGTGGCCCATAAAGGAAGGAATTCTCCTGGAGATCTTCGTCATTCCCTACATGGAGCTTCTCAACCGCCCCGAGATCTACGGTTTGACCGAGAGCCGCGAGGAGGAGTTGACCGACTGGTACCTCTGCGAGCACACCTGGGAAGATGTGATCCCCCGTATCGAGAACGAGTTCGACCTCGAACCGGTTCACCGGAGGGCCTAGTAGAGCCACTGCTAAGATAGTTAAGAGAAAAAAAAGAATTATCCAACGGCGAACGAGGGCTTTTGCCCTGGGCTCCGTATTAAATACCCGTTAATCACCGGTGCCCCTTATCGGGGCCATACGATCTTATGGCCAAAGAGGAGAGTACCGCGGTCCTACAGGGTTATTGCTTCCTGGGGACATTCCTCTATGCAGGTTCCGCAATCAACGCATGTCTCCTCGTCAACGTGGGCCACATCGTTCATGGTTATGGCCTCGGTGGGACATACATCGACACAGGCCCCGCAACCAACACATTTTCCTTCGTCGACTACTGCTACCATTGTCATTACCTCCAAGGGACTGGCCCGGGAAGAGAGAATTTAGGATATAAGTGTTTTGTCGGCATTCTTTCCGCAGTGGGACGGAGCCCCCCATGAGTAGAAAAAGAAGGGGACTTTAATTACAATTTCACGAATCAATTCGCGATCATACCCGCCCCCCGTCACACGGTTGAATGCGGGACGGAAGCACCCCTTCCTTTCCACCCCTATAATCCACATCCGTATATCCATACCTTCCCCCCCTCTTTCATTACAAGTGACTCCTACCATCTCTCGAATCCGCAGTTGGGGCATTCCCTGGAGTAACGATCGTCCAGGCTCTTCAGTTCCAGCCCGCAGGAGGGACAGTGCATCTCCCTTTCGGTATCCTCGATCTCCGCATATTCCTCCTCGTCCTCCGCCTCCTTCTCCTCCGTCTTCCTTCGTATTCTCGGGATCACGAGCATTATGGCAAGTGCGAGAATGACCAGAAGACCCACACCAATGTATATCATGATGAGGGGCGAACCTTTTTCCTCCCCGTCCCCGCCGGCGTCTGTCCCGTCGTCATCGTCATCAACCACCTCCTCCCCGACCCGGAGTATGAATTCGCGCTCCGCCCTGCCGCCATTCCCGTCCGTCAATATTATCCGAACCGTGTATGTCTTCCCTGATGCGTTCTCCGGCACGTTCCCGCCGAGAACGCCGGATGCCGATATGTTGAGCCAGGAGCAGTTGGTACGGAGGCTCCAAGCCAGCGGGTCGTCATCCAGGTCGACCCCGTCGTACTTCACCTCGTATGCGGCGGATACCTCTGTGTTCTTGATGTTGTTTCCCACTATCCTCGGCGGGCTGTTGAACATGATGATCTTTATTCTCATGCGCCACGTGTGGTTCTTCCCCTTTTCATCCTCCAACACCGCTCTTATCTCGTATTCACCCTCCGCATCGAAGGCGTAGCTGAGATTATGCCCGTATCCCAGCGCCCTCTCTACCCTGTCCGCGTACCAGGTGATGTTGACGGCATTCCCGTCGGGGTCCATCGTATGGAGGTCGATATCGATGATCTCTCCCACATCGTAGCCCTCCGGATGCGCCGGTGACGATATGTCGTATCCATTGACCGTCGGAGCCATGTTCACGTCGATTACACCCAGCGTAAAGACCTCCGTATCGTTCAGTCCGTGACCATCCCTCACCATGAGCTTCACCGAGTAATCCGGCCCCCGGTCCACGTCCTCCTGCATGGGTAAAAAGAATATATTTCCCGTCCCCGCACTGATCCTCATGTTCGGGGGCGCCCCCTCCAGAGAATATCTCAGCTCGTCTCCCTCGGGGTCGGCCGCCGTGACCGTGACGTTCAGCCAGAACCCTTCCGCCGCCACGAAGTCGGGCGTGCCGGCGGTGAATTCCTGCTCATTCATTTTTATCAGCTCCGGCGCATCGTTGACGTCATGTATGTTGTAGACGGCGTTCACGTGGGACGCGAGGCCCGAACTGTCCGTGACCGTAAATCTCACCGAGAGGTTTCCCACCTCATCCCTTCCCGGTCTGAAGGAAATGCGGCCAGTGGATGAATTGAGTTGAAAATCTTCCACGTATCCGGGTTTCCCGGGGTCCGTGACGTTGGAGGTGTAGAAAAGCACGTCCCCGTCCGGGTCCGAGGCCGTGATGCTCGCCTCGTAGAGCTCGTGCTCGTAAAGGTAGAATACCGGATTGACCTGGAATACCGACACGTTCCCGATCCTCTCGATGATGGGGGGGTCCGGGAGCGGGTGGACCCGCACCGTGAAGGAGCCGCCGCCTGCGTTCCCGCCGGTATCCTCCGCCTCCACGATTATCGTCATGTTACCGAAGAAGTCGCTTCCGTCCCGGCAGTCCAGTGTGAGATATCGCGAATTCTTGATGGCTGCCGTGTAATTGGTGGCCTGGTCGAAGGAGCGAACTGCAAAGGAGAGTTCGTCCACCCCGTCCTCCACATCGGTGAAATGGGACCTGAGGTCGATGAAGAGCTGGGATGAATCCTGCCCCTCGTTCAGGCCGGGAACCTCTCCGGGGGGATGAAATGCAGGTATGCTGTTGGAGGTGTAGACGGACAGCATATGGTCGTTCCTGTTGACCAGCGCCACGTCCAGGTCGCCGTCCCCGTCGAGGTCTTCCACCTCAACGTCCCGGGGATATCTCCCCGTCTGCCTGACCTCCGCAACCACGAAGTCCAGGAGATCTCCGTCGAAACGGATGAGCTGAAGCTCGAGCCTGTTACCGCTCACCACGAGAATATCCTCGTGTCCGTCGTTATCGTAATCCCCGATCTCCACGTCCCACGGACTGCCCCCGCAGCTTACGGTCTTCCGGTCCTGGAAGTGCCCTCCCTGATTGTAATAATAGCTGATGTTGGCCCCGTTCTTCTCTGCGCAGGCCAGGTCCATAAGGCCGTCGCCGTTCAGATCGCCCAGGTCCACCGAATACGGCGTGTCCCCCACGGAAAGGACCTGGGCGTGGGAAAGGCCTCCCGTGCTGCCTCCGAGAATGGTGACCTTGTCCTCGCTGCTCGAGGCCACCGCAATGTCCGGATGGGGACTGCCCGTTAGATTCCCCGCCTTTAAGGACCTCGGATGAGCGGCCACGTCGATCCTTTGATGAACGGTCCAGTTGTTGCCTTCGTTATTCCATGCCAGCACAATGACCTCATCCGACCCGGATGCGCCCACCACCGCCTCGTCCGTGCCGTCCATGTCCAGGTCACAACTCGTTATGCATTCCGGATGTATACTGCCCCCGGGTATGACGCTCTCCCTGTCCCCCTCCCATTCTCCCGAGGTGGAGTTCAGGAAAAACATGCCTATGATATCGTCCCCTGCGCTCACGTAGACCACGTCCTTCATTCCGCTCCCGTCGAGGTCGCCCGTGGCCACCGCTACGGGTTGACCTGCCCCTGACAGGACCTTTCTTGCATCGAAATCCCCCGTTGTCGCGTTGAACAGCAGGAGGGAGAGAGTTCCCGAGCTCTCGTCCGCGGTGACGATGTCGTTGTATCCGTCGGCGTTCAGATCGCCGATGGCAAGCGAGTTGGGATTGTTACCCGTTGTTACGTTCTCCCTTGCCGACAGCGTCGAGCTACCCCGGCATATGCAGGACGGAGTCATGGAGAACATCAGCACGAGAATGAATGCGAAGATCTTCTTTACAGGCATGATCATCAACCTTCCCGGGAATGTGGTCGGACGGATGGTGGGTTCCATTCGATGATGTTGTTATCCTCTAGTGATGATTATAATCTTTCCGTCCTTTTTCAACATAGGGCATTCGTCGCTTTCCCAACAGCCCTCCTCTCACATGCCAAAAAGCAAAATCCCAATACCTTTATTACGATTGACGGGCATTTATGAACGCTCGGTGACCTTATGGCAGGAATAAGGGGCAATCCGTATCTGGTCTGGTCCGCACTCTCGCTAGCGATTCTCTCAGTCGTGTTCATCGTGCTATACGAGCTCGCCGTCATCCCCCGTTTCGTCGAGAAGACCATGGCATATTTCATCAGCGTGGTGGTGCTGTTGTTCCTCCTTATTATATTGATACTCCTCCCGGCCGACCATCACAAGGCCAGGAAGAGGACCCTTGCCGTTGAGGTGGAGCCGATGGACGGGGCCGATGACGTGTTCTTTACCAGGGCGAACGGCGAGGTGGACGCTCCCGGGACCAAAAGGGAGGAATATCGTTATCCCGAACCGTCGGAGAACGGCGTATACGTCGAGACAGGGATACTGATCGACGACGCGAGACATCTTACCGTACTATCCGAGCTCACGTGATCAAATTGATGTTTGAATCAACTTCGGAGCCGATCCGCTCCTCTCACTGAAGGGATCGTTCGATAACAAGGGCAGGAATTCCGATGACGCGTATAGAGATAATGGGAAGGGATAAGAGTCGGATAGAGTCTCTCGGCAAGAAGGGATGTGCCTATATCGGAAAGGTGGTGTCGTATCCCGCCGGGAGATACGAGGAGGTGGGCGAGCTGTTCCTGGACATAGCGTTCCCCCACTGCGCCCTGGTATTGGGAAAGCGGGGCTCGGGCAAATCATACACCCTGGGCGTTCTGGCCGAGGAGTTCGCCTTCCTCCCGGAGCAGTACCGCAATCGCATCTCCGTTCTCATGGTGGATACCATGAGCGTTTTTCATTCCATGAAGATGGAGAACAACATACCCGGCGAGGTGCGGAGACTCCCCTCGTTCGGGAACCTGCAGCCCAAGGGATTCCCCGATTTCGTGAGGATATTCATGCCCAAGGTGACGGTGGAGAAGGCGGGGGATATGGGCCGTAAGATGGGGTATGACGGGCTACTGCAGCTATCTCTGGCCGATATAGAAGTGTTCGACTGGCTCAACCTCTTCGATCTGAGGGCCACCGAACCTGCCGGAGTGATAGTGACCAGGGTCATCGATACCCTGGTTCGGGGCAGGTCCGTCTTCGGCTTCGGCGACATTTACGACGAGGTGAGGGTGCAGTTCGGCGACGATTATGTGAAGGAGGGCGTTGTGAATCTGTTCAAGATGGTGGAGAGCACGGGACTGTTCCACGAGGTGGGCACCCGGTTCCACGAGCTGGTGAGGGGCGGGCAGCTGTCCGTGCTGGACCTCGGCTATTTGGGCCAGGCGGGCGGCTTCGACCTGAGGGGACTGGTGGTCGCCATACTCACCAGGAAGATACTCAAGGAGCGTACCCTCTACACCACCATGGAGATGCAGGCCGAGGCCGAGCTGGTGGAGACCGAAAGGGGCGGCAAGATGAAGAGGGCGCTCCCCCTGGTCTACATGATGCTGGACGAGGCTCATCTGTTCATGCCGAGAGGCGAGAGGACCCTTGCCAGCGGCCCCCTTGCGGACTGGATAAACCTGGGGCGCCACGCCGGATTATCCCTCATCATGGCCACACAGAGCCCATCGACCATATCTCCCACGGCCATAGGTCAGAGCGATATCGTACTGGCCCATAACATAACCTCCACGGACGACCTCGAGGCACTGGGCAAGATCCAGCAGACGTACATGAAGGGTGCCAAGGACCTCTCGAGCCTGGTATCCACCATGGAATACACGCCAGGCCTGGCGGTCATCTTCGACGACAAGACCCGAAAGGTGGAGATGTGCCGAGTAAGGCCCCGCTGCTCCCTGCATCTCGGTCTTGATTCCAGCGCCATACCCCTGTCGGAACGGGAGGGCTTGCACGGCACGACCCGGCTCACGGTGGCCCCGAGGAAGAAGAAGGCGGTATCGGACATCATCAAGGACCTGCAGATGATATCTGATTGAGAATTACGGGCACGAACGATGACATGCTGTATGAACGATGACACGCGTCAGGGACGACGACACACGGTACGGACGATATGAAAGTTGAACATCGGACCAAGAATGCCCAAAAGTAATAAAAAGGTTGATGAGCATAGAAATAGCGTCGTATAGCAATCTTCCACGGTGGTATGAGATTGGGACTGATAAAGAGGATATTCGAGGATAACAAGAGGGTGACCACGGGCGTGGGCTCGGCAGTGATATTCATACTGATGATAATCATCTTCTGGGACATGGCAGGGGTAAAGGCGCTCACATCCAGGGATATCGAGGCAGCCATACAGAGGAGCGGAAAGGGGAATGTCTTTGTGGCGGACTGGTCGCAGTACGATTCCCTGGAAGCCCAGCCAAAGGTGATACAGGATTATGCCACCGAGGGAGAGGCCTACGAGAAGAAGTACGATGTCGCCGACTTCAACGTTCACGGTATCTCGTTCAAGCTGACCTGGAAGGACGAGGACGACGTTGGATGGATAGGCCCGTCCCCCAACCACCAGAACGAACCGGATAAGTTCACCCTCTCGGTGATTGGCCCCGACGGAAGCGTGAAGGACTCCGACAGCGGGTCGAACCAGCACGGGAAGGAGGGCCTCCTGGAAATGACCCTGGAAGTACCGACTCCCACCACGGACTCCCTGAACGGGACCGGTGAGTGGAACATCACGATAACGGTGGAGGCGGGCGATCACGAGCCGACCCGCATAGGTCTGTTCAAGTTCCTCGATAAAGGCAACGATTTCACACTCGAGATCACTCACGAGTATTATAAAACGGGCGAATAGAGGGGGCGGGACGTTCCCGTGCCCGATGCGGGGATCATTTTTTATGAACTTTAGTCCAGTATAAGCAGTTCCTTTATGCTCTTCTTTATACAGGTCAGGGCCTTATCGAACTCTCCCTCTTCCATATGCCCGGATGCATCCTGGAAGTACTTGCGGGGTACCGTCACGTCCTTCCTTTCTACCTTTGCGTCGGCGAAGCGTCTCTGGGCCACCGGGAGCAGTTTCGTGATCTCATCGTATTTGCTCCTGAGGGATCGTACGTTCTCCCTAAGTGTCTCCGCCAGCTTCGCGGCCTTCGTGATGTTCCCGCCCACCACCTCCTTCCTGAGAAGGGAGTATTTTCGTCGGATGTGAGGGAGTTCCAGCTCGAATCCGAACAGTTCCTCCAGCTCCTTCTGTAGCGGTGGAAGGTTATCCTCGAGCCACATCAGGTCCCCAAGGCTCCCGTCCATCTCCTCGTGAAGCAGGGTAAGCGTCTTTATGGCCTTGTTGTACTTTCCTTCCCGGTAATATTTCTCTGCCTTCACGAGCATTCTGCCGCTGGTGAAGGTGTTTATTCCGCGCCGGTCGGCCAGGTCCAGCTTGTCCACCGCTCTGGTCAGCTTCTCCGTCGCCTCCCCGTACACCTCCTTGAGCCCTTCCACCATGAGAGGGACCCTCTCGGCCACCCGCCTTCCCTCCTGGACGTTGAACTCCTTCATCCTCTGCCTGGCCTCGTTCATGACCTCGAGGATGTTGTCGATGTGCACCCCTTCCTTCTTCAGTTCGCCTATCTCATCGATGATGGGTTTGAGGAATGCCTTGAGCTCTTCCATGTCATCGAAGTATATGAGCTGACGCCGAAGCTTGCTGGCCTTCTCGAAGAAACCCTTCGGGTCCCGCTGCTCGTATCTGGTCATCATGGAGTCGTACTGCTTTTCGATATGTTTCACATTCCCCGCCTTTCTGCGCAGCTCCTCGATGAACAGCTTGATCTCGGCCAGATGGTCCTCTGCATCCTCCATGGTGGGATTCTTCGCCTTGTCGTGCGCCACCCTGATGTAAAGCCCGTCCAGCTTGTTCCGTATCCGGTCCGCCCTCTTCCTGCAGGTGAGATAACTCCTCCCCAGGAACAGTTCTTCCAGTTTCTCCATCTCCCCATCCAGCTCGGGTGGCGCTTCGACCTCGCCCCGAAGGTCTTCCTTCATCATGGAAAGGGCAGCGATGCTCCTCTCGAGCTTCCCTATCTGGGCATAGAACTCGTATCCGATGTCGTTCGGGTCGCTCATATATCAATAAGGGAAATCGACCCCCGATAAAAACATTACCCTTAAAAAACCAATTTTCATTCGAAAAAGCGGGAATGAAATGGGAGGTCGCAGGGATTTGCGGGCTCTTCACCATTGAAAATGAAGTAACGGCAGGCTCCGCTCTATGAAAGGAGCTTTTAGCAGAAATCCATCAGAACGTCTCCAACTTGAACATGACCGAGGAATCCTTCAATTCAAGCTGGATCTTGTCCCCGAAGTTGAGTATCTCGTCAATATTCGCCTCATGGTCCCACTGATACTCGTAATCGTATGCACCCTCAATGGGTCTGAAGCCCATTCCCAGCAGTCTCTCCGTAACCTCGGATGGCTTTGAACCGCCAGATGAAAACCACACTACCAAATATGTCTTCATTAACTTACACCCACTCTATTTCTTCGCTGCGGTGTGGGAAATACATTAATTCATATTTAAACATTGGTTGCCTATAGGTGGGAGAACGAATCCCGTTGATAGGGGGATTTGTCGAGGGGATTCTATATCGAGAATCAGTACTTCAGGATGCGGTCCATTTCCTTGGCGGAATCGACCCAGGATATGACATCCTTCAGTTTCGGTTTCTTGTTCACCTCGTCGTGGAATGCAATGCTGTAATCCTCTATGGCCTCGAACAGATGATCGGCGTTCCGCTGGGCCAGCTCGGGTATGGTATCAACTCCAACCTTCTCCAGCAGCCAGGCCCAGGCGGGGGTTATGCTCTTGATCCGCAGGAGATCGGCCATGTTCGCCATGGTGAGTATGTCCCCTTCGTGAATATCCAGAAGATCCGATATGATCTGCCTGTCGTTCTTGTTGACGCACATCTGGATGAATTCCAAAGTGGTGTTTATATCCTCGGCCTCTAGCTTGGTTGCCGTCTCCTCGTCCACCCCTACGAGTTCGCGTATCGGATAATCATCCTGCCCCTGCTTTTTCTTGGCCATGTTCAAACCCCCTGTATTCTCAGCTCCTTTTGGAAGCGGACGGCGAACGCCGAAGTCAGGGGCGATCACCGCAATAGGATAAAATGTTGATACTATAAAAAAATTGACCTCATTATTTTTTAGCGGTCTCGGTCCCTTAGGGGCTCCCACTAAGTTCCGGTGTAACCTGTGGTCACACCTGAGCCCTCGGCAAGTGCCCGCTTCGCTCCGTTGCATCGCTGATGCAACTGCATCCTCGGAAATCGAGGATTTCCTACGGATGTGCCTGCGGGCTCCCGCTTTACTCCTTTGCCCGCCCGGGTCCTTCAGAACCTGCGCTTGACGTTGTAATTCGAAAGAGCCTCCAAAAGTTGCCTTGGTATGCATGACGGAAAGGTCCGGAGACTGCGTTTTGCCCTATTTGCATACTCGAGCGCCATCCGCCTTGTATAATCGATGGAACCGCATCCGTCCAACACCTCCATTGCCCTCCGCATATCGTCGTCCGACGCCTCCTGCCTGCCCAGGACTCCCAGTAAAGTATCCCGATCCGTCCCCGAACATCTCTCCAGGGCATGCACTATGATGAGTGTCTTCTTGTTCTTTCTCAGGTCGCTCATTGCGGGTTTGCCCATCTCCTCCGAGGATGCCTTCAGGTCCAGGTAATCGTCGGTGAGCTGAAAGGATATGCCGTAATTCCTGCCAACCTCGCCCAGCATTTCTATGTCCTTCTGTTCGGCTCCTGAAATGAGCCCTCCTCCCCTAGCGGCCAGCTCGAATATCTTCGCGGTCTTGTTCTCTATCATCCCGAAATAATCCTCCACGGTCACGTCCTCCCTCCCCTCGAAGTCCATGTCGTCCTGCTGCCCCTCTCCTATGGCCCTCACCGTCACCGCAAGCTCCCTTACGAGCCTGCGGAAAATGCTGTCCGAGCAGCGGGAGCGCGTGAATATGTCCAGGGCGTGGGAGTACAGACCGTCCCCTGCGTTTATGGCGGTTGCAACGGAGAACTTCTTGTGGACGGTGGGCTTTCCCCTCCTCGTGTCGTCCTCATCCATTATGTCGTCGTGCACCAGCGTGAAGTTATGGATGAGCTCCAGGGCGACCCCGTAGGGCAGCACGTCCTCCACCTCACCGCCCGTAAGCTCGCAGGAGAGTATGGAGAATATGGGCCTCAACCTCTTTCCACCGGTGTCCGGGAGATGCTGCATGGCCTTTCTGAGCCTGGGCTGTTTTATGGTGTCGAAGATGTCCACCATGTATTCGTTCACCATGTCCCTTCTGATCTCGATTTCCCTTTGAAAATCCATTGACTCCCTCCATGTCGGACGGGTCCGTTTCCTGCGTCCTAAGTTAAATAACAATCCTTCCCATGGGATCGATGTGTCGAATGTCATGTCGGGGCCTTGCGATCAAATGCCCCTCATGCAGGCTCCCCGTGGATATCACAGTACACATCGCTCTTCATTCCGGTAATTCCTCATTATCGCTCCACCATTCGGGCTCCCCCGGGGCCAGAATCCTCCGGTACCAGTCGATGGTCATGTCGAGCCCATCAGCCAGATCCACCTCTGGCCTCCACCCCGTCGCCCTTTCTATTTTCGTCGAGTTCACCCTGTGGCGCGTCACGTGACCGGGTCTGTCGTCCACGTATTCCACGTGCTCCTCCAGCTCCACCCCCATCTTTCCGGCGGCGTATTCCAGCATCTGCAGGGCAGATCGCTCCAGTCCCGAGCCGATGTTGAATGCTTCGCCTGCAACCTCCTCTTCGTATCTTTTATGCGTCAGGAGGCCGAGTATCGCTCTCGAGGTATCGCCCACGAACAGCCATTCCCTGGTGTTGTTACCGGTCCCGTAGATGGGTGTTTTCCGTCCATGTATGACTCCAGATATAAACTTGGGCATCAGTTTCTCAGGATACTGCCTTGGACCGTAATTGTTCACCGGCCTTACTATGCAAACCGGCAGTCCGTGGGTGATGAAAAAAGAGCTTGCGGAGTGGTCGGCAGCCGCCTTGGAGGCCGCATACGGGCTGCGGGGACGGAACGGGGTCGCCTTCTCCACTGCGGATGAGGCGCAGTTCCCGTACACCTCGTCGGTTGAGATCACCACGATCCTCTGAACCTTGCATTCCCTGCATACTTCGAGAACGTTCAGCGTTCCCATTACGTTGGTCTCGTAGAACGGAAGGGAGGACCGTATCGACCGGTCGACATGGCTCTCGGCGGCGAAATGAACCACTGCGCGAGCCCCCTTCACCGCCCTTTCCAGAGCCTCCCTGTCTGTGACCGATGCACGAGAAAGGTACAGCCTGTCATCGGATATGTGTCGGCGGAGATTGTTATCGGAGGCACAGTAGGTATGGGCGTCGAATACCAGCACCCTGCATTCGGGAACCGCTCCCAGCAAGAGGTCCACGAAGTGTGAGCCAATGAACCCCAATCCGCCGGTTACAACGACCTTCTTCTCCCCTTCACGCAACTTCTCACCTCCTCTGCATGGGCATTCTCACGTTCCGGAGAAGCGCCGATATGGGATTGCCGTCAGTATGATCCATCAATTCCGCTCCGCATCAAGACGTCGTATCGAGGCTCTCCATGGCGCCGTGTGCAGTTACCGCGGAATTCACAGGGCCAACCTGTAATAATTCAGGGTCGTCCCATGGGACAAATGGAGCAACATCTGCGTTATCAAGCGCCCGTTGCTCTCTTTAGCATCAAGATGCTTGATGAATATGAAATTCATCTGCACCCTCGGGAGGTATCCCTACGGGTCCCCCTGCATCCTCGGAAACCGGTGGTTTCCTACGGATATGCCTACGGTCAATGTGGCGTACATTGTCAAGCTGCGAACTTCGTACCGTTGACAACATGAAGAGCAAACGGACATATATACTGAAAAAATGTGAATGCCGGTGGAAGAGATGTGCCTATTCCATCCTGAATACGCTGATGCCTTCGAGGGAGAGTTCCATGGAGAGAACGTCCTTGGTATGGTTGGTGCCCCTTAGCTTCCTCACCCTCATGAGGTTCTTGAATACCAGGGGATTGTCCAGCGTCTTCAGTTCGAGGAATATGAGCCCGTCCACCATGTATGCCTCTATATCGGCAACGCTCTCCGGCGTCTTCTCTCCTATGATTATGGTGAGTACGTTGAGATTTCGCAGGGCGGTCAGGAATTCGTAGAGGTATTTTCTGTAATCGAAGGCCGATGCGAAGATATGTGAAAGCGGCAGGGGGTCGATAATGATCCTTCGTGACTTGGTCTGCCTGACCACATCGGCAATGGTGGATAGGGCCTTCTTCGGTCCCATGGTCTGGATGGATGTTCCCAGGTCCCAGAACTGGACCCGGCCTTCCTTTACCAGCTTTTCGTCATAGAAATCGAAATTGGCCATGAACTTCTTGACCATGAACACCGGTTCGGCCACGCCGGTCATGTAAATGTTCGTCTCGCCTTGCCTGGCGCCGTAGAACAATGACTGCATACCGAATGTCGTCTTTCCGGTTCCGGGTTCACCCAGAACCAGCACCACCGAGGGGAATGGAAATCCTTCTTCAATCACTTCGTCAAGTCCAGGAATGCCGGATGGTATGCGCTCTATCATCTCAATACCCGCCCGTTTTTCTTATTCTCGCATGAAAAAAATCGTTGTCCATAATAATAATCCTACCATGGAATATCCCATTTGGGACATCACCGAATTGTGATTTGATGATATTAACATTTTTTGGTTGCTTTTTACCATTGAACATTTTTCACTGTTCACAGCGAAAAAAGGGCTTGCTTCAATCAGTGAAATGGTCGGAAATGGCGTTGATGGAATTGTTTCCATTGTTCGTATGATCGACTTCGAAACCCGAAATATTAATAGTGTTTACTTGATTCTCTACGCCGCGGAACGACCTGATGGCGTCCGACCTTATTGCCCGGGAGGAAACAGCACCGTGAAAGGATCCGACGAAAGGACGAGTGTGGGGCCGCTTTACAGAGCGCCGCTCGAGGAGAGCCAAAATTATTACTTTCTTTCCGGCTCAACACCATCCGAAGATATCCCTTCCATATTCGTACGCCATCTCCTTCGCCTGGCCAGCATCGTCAACGGAGCGGGTCTGTTCGCCATGTCCCTTCTTCCAGTGCTACATTACTGGATACTCGTCTACGCGGTCCTCATTGTGCCTCCCTACCTGATGGACAAGGCCTCGGGGCCGATCCTCTTTGGCCTAATCCCCTTCCCCGGCTTCATGACTATCCTCTACATCGGCCACGGCGGGGTGGAATTCGTAGTTTATTTCCTCGTGATCGCACTTCTCCTCTTCATAAGCATCTTTGTTATGATACGAAACGACGGAAGGGATTTCCTGGGCAAGATCCGGTCCTTCGCAAGGAATAGAAGGGCGCCGGCGGCAGGTGATACGAACTCATTCATCATGATATATCAGATGTTCATGGCCATGCTGTTTCTGAACACACTCATCATCATGGTTAATTACCTGGCCGTGGGCAGCAGCCCCTCGGTTCCCGACAGCCTCGTGAACGCTTCCTTCCAAGGCAAGCTGTACTCCCTTGCGAACGCCTCCGTTTACGAGGAGTTCGCAGCAAGGGTGCTTTACCTTGGTCTGCCCCTTTATCTGGTGGCCCGGTTCACGAAGCGGGCGGACCGGCCCTGGTACCGGTATCTTATCGGGGGGGATATGAAGATGGATTTCAGCGCATACTTCTTTGCACTGTTCAGTTCCCTCCTCTTCGGTATGGCCCACCTCGAAGGATGGGGGGTCTGGAAGATATTTCCAACGGTCATATCCGGACTGATGTTCGCATATATATTTCTCCGGAAGGGCGTGTTCAGCGCCATAGTGTTCCATTTCCTGTTCGATTATATCAGCATGGCAAACGAGGCCCTGGCCCACGTGGGTCGTTCCTCCGTCCTCCTGGATCTCGTATTCGCGGTACTCCTTCTCCTGTGGGTGCACCTGGGGATACGCTACCTGGTCCATTACGTCCTCAGGCTCGCCGTCTCGGTATATCATGGGATCGTTTGCAGGTTCAGACCCTCCGCTAGAAGACCCCGCATCGGCTTTCGGACCGAGGTTGCCGTAAGCATCGCCGTTCTCGCATTGTTCTGGTTCATCGGCCTGATATGCCTGGTGAAGGGCATCATGGAGAGCAGAGTGGACTCGGGAGTGAACATGATGGGCCCTCTCCTCAACGGATATTCCTGTTGGTGGTGACCTTGTCTTCCATAAAGCAGATCGCCAGATTGGCGCGTATACACACGGGGGCATTAACGGCCATAGTGCCCGTCTTCGGCTACCTGCTGGCGAGAGGAGGAGGGGAGGGCGGGACCATTTCCGCGATGCCGTGGGCCGACGTTCTCGCGCTCTTTGCCGTGGGCCTTCTGGTGCATATCTTTGGTTTCGTGCAAAACGAGTACATGGATCGGGAATATGATTCGCGCTCTCATCTGCACAGGGACAAGCCCCTCGTCAGCGGGATGGTGGGGCTGGGAACCGCACGCTTTCTGGTGTTCTTCTCCATCGTCTCTTCCATCCTGCTGCTGCAGTTCTATTTCGGGGAACCTGCGGCAACCGTGATACTTGCCCTGTCCATACTATGCGGGGCCCTCTACAACATCCTGGGTAAGAGGTTTCCCGGGATGGACATATTTCTGGCCGCATGGGCATTCCTCTATCTCCTGGCGGGGGCCAGGGTACACGGTCCATTGGGCTGGGAAATATTTGCATTCGCGGGAATGGCGGCTCTGCAGATATTCTTCAATAACGGTATCGAGGGTGGATTGAAGGATTCCGTTACGGACGGGAAGGCCGGGGCCAGGACCATGGCCGTGGCGGCCGGAGTTGAGGGGGAGAGGGAAGGCCTTAACATCCCCCTCTCGTTCAAGTTGATCGCCTGGGCTCTGAAGCTGCTCTTCCTCGGCGTTGCCGTATCTGCAGTGCTCTTTTCCCGATCCGGGGGCACGGTCTTCGATCCCTGGCGTATTGCAGGTGTCGGGGCCGCCGGCGTGCTGGCATGTGTGATGCTTGCCTGCCAGTTGAAATTCCTGACGGGCAGGTACGAGAGAAAGAGAATGTTACGGCTCTTTGCGGTCCATGAGATATCCTCGGTATGCATGATACTCGCATTGGGAATGCCGCTGGTCGGGATATGGTCGACCCTTGGGCTCATGGCGCTTCCGATCATATGGCTGCTCTCGATGAACCGCGTTCTTTACGGTACCATATTGATACCGAAGGTATGATAAAAGCTACGATCGTGATTTGCTCCCCCTTCTCTCCCCGCTCCGTATCGAGTACCTATTTCGGGCTGACCACGCCTCTATTTCAACGTATGTTCCATAATGAATCGTGCTCAAGAATGAAGCGGAATCGGCCCTTCGGGCTCCCGCTTCGCTCCGTGGCATCATAGATACCACTGAGCCTTCGATTTCCTTCGGAAACCTACAGGCCCGCGATTCCGCGCACATTGTCAAGCTGAAAACTTCGACTTTTTGTCGAACTTTTAACCGTTGACAATATAAAGGCGGACCCGGGGGGATTCGAACCCTCGACATCCAGCTTAGAAGGCTGGCGCCATATCCAGACTAGGCCACGGGCCCCTTGTTATGGTCTTTTGATCGTAACATCCCCCGCTCCCTCGTCGCACAGGAAATGGGAACCGTTGTGACAGCAATGCCGAAGGCCAGCGTTCCCCCCGTAGTTCGATCCAAGGACATCGGGATGTTCAATCCAGCAGTATCTTCAGAAGGTCTATGTTGTATATCATCGAAATGAGATTGTCATTGCTGTCCATCACCGGTAATTGGCCGTAGTAGTTCTTCCTCATTACCCTGGCCGCCTTTGCCACCGATGATCTCATGTACACGGTCTTCGGATTCTCGATCATAACGTTCCTTACCAGGATATTCGGCAGTGAGAGCCGGTGCTCCTCGTAAAAGAGGGTCATTATGTTCCTTATGCCTTCCCACGTCCAGGCATCCTCATCGTCCCCGAGACCGATCTCGGAGATGCCTATGACCTCCTCTATCTGGGAAGAGGAGAACAGATCCCTGTCCGTTATGATCCCCGTAAGATTTCCCTCGTCGTTCAGAACTGGCATGGCATAGTGATTCGTTATCTTTATTACCTTCGGGAACAGGGGCAGGGGAGTGCCTTCCCAAACGGGAATGCAGGTATTTCCGATGAACTCCTCCACCAACCTGTCGGTATGCGTCGTCTCGATAATGCGCAGCAGGTGGTATGGCCTCAACAATCCAACCAGCTTCTTTCCACGCACGACGCAGATGTGATGTATCCGCTTTTCATAGAACAGTCTGGCCGCCTTCTTGACACTGTCATTGGGGGTCAATTTAGGTATGTCCCACTGCATCAGAAGGGCGAGCTGTTCCTCGTTCGGGTTCTCTATCAGATCGCGCCGCGTAATCAATCCGGCCAGTTCCCCGCTCCGTTTGATCACCGGTATCCCGGTCACGTTCTCCTGCACAATGATCTGGAGAATCTCCTTTCTCGTGTTCGGAATGGTTACGGTAACCGGATCTTCAGTCATGAAATTGCCGACGTTCATTGGGGCCAACCTCGTTCCAACCATTCATCAAATTCAGCGGAATCGGCCTACGGGCTCCCGCAAACTCCGGTTCCCGTTATACTCCGGCGCATCGAATGATGCACCTGAACCCTCGGCAGGTATGCCTACGGGTCCATCGGAGATACCCCTGAGCTCTCGGAAACATGCTGTTTCCTACGGGTCCGCGATTCCACGAACATTGTCAAGCTGCTAAGTTCGCACCTTTGACAATATCATATAGATATAATATTGGAATTTTTCCCAATAAGGGATTTCCTGCCCCAACGGACTTTTTCTTAATAAAGATATAGGTATAAAAGGATGAATAATGTCTATGAGGGTAGCGGGGTTCCGTTGAAATCCCCTTGCGAATTGGAAAGATTCACCAAATTATTTATATGGAGAAGTAGCTCAAATCGCGCTCCCCCCGCCCTCAGTGATATACATGAACCGTAAGATAAATATCATCGATTTCGAGACCGGCAGAAGCGTTGGCATAACGGTGGACGAGGAAGACATGGTGGATACGCTCCTGTACAAGGTCAAGAACTACTGGGCGAAGCAGGGGGATTATGCCCTCACCTTCTCAGGCGACGTTCTGGCCCCGGTCTGTCTCATAAAGGATTATCATATCAAGGATGAGGACATACTTCAACTGAGAGCGCGCAGTTCCCTCGACGACGGGGAAAAGAGCGGTCTTTCCCCCCGCAGACCGGAGGGCATAGTGTATCCCGAGAGCTGTCCCAAGTGCGGTCCCGTGGAGTTCAGATATATCTCTTCTATAGAGTTCCAGTGCTCGGTATGCGGCGGAGTTCTCCAGAAACAGCCCGAGTACGCACCTGTGGACCCGCTGGATAGATTCCTGGGGGAGGGGGAATCCTTCATGGATTTCATACCGGATAGGGAGGAAGAAGGATCGGCGGACGCACCTTCCGAAGCCCTGTACAATTATACCCCGCCTCCCAGGATAGTGCCGGTCTCCGAGCCCGAGGAGACTGATTTCGCCTGGAGCGAACCGCCTTCCGAGCCTTCTCCGGAGGAGAGAAGGGGGCCCCGAATAGTGGGACCGCCGAAGGAGGGGGATCAATGGGATCGATCCGTGGGATCGGGCACTCCCCCAAGGATATGCGAGGCGAGCCCCGGCACCGACGGGCCCTGCGAGCTGAAGGTTCCCCTGTGCGAGGATTGCGGTGAGGCAATGCGCTTCATTCAGCTGTATGACATGTGGTGGTGCGACGGCTGCGAGAAGTACCTCGGGGAGGAGAGAGATGAGGAGTATGCGAAAGAGGCCCGGGAGGAAGAAGCGGGGGATCATGGAATGGACGGGGAAGCGGTGCTGGTGGAAGATGAAGGCGCGGACGGAGAATTTCCCCCCGACCTCGGCGGTAAGATAGCAGTGGAAGGCGAGGTGGGAATGGGGAAGGAATTGCTGGAGAATAGGGGGATAGGGAAGGAGAATGCTCCGGGCAGGAAAAAGGGAGAACATGGCCGAGATCCTCCCATCAGCGAGGAGGAGCGGGCCCGGAAACTGGAGAGGCTCCGAGAATTGACCGTCCTCTCCCCCGTGGTCAGGGGAAGGGGAGGGAAAATAGAGGAGGGGGGCGAGAGGGATGAAGATGGGAGAGATGATGAGGAACTGGTGGAACTGGAGGTTCTTACCACTACCGAAGATGCGGACGAGGAGTTCCTGTTTCGCCGGGGTCGATCCTGGCTCGTCGAGTACATGAAGATGAGCAGTCCGCGGAAGACGCGGTCGAGGTGGAAGGATGGAAAGCTGAGGGTCGAGTATCGGGACGAGGAGAACCGCCTTTGCCTTCTGGAGCTCGACGCCGGCGGCGAGGATATCCGACCGCTGTATTATCGCTCCTCATCCAATGGAAGCTCTCTCTTCGAAGATGACGATGAGCTCTGATAGGGGGAATGACCTAAACGGTCACGGTGCCCTCCGATCGTCGTCATTTACGGATCGGGTAAGTGCCACACCTTGGATCGCAGGATAGCTTATCGGATCCTTGCTCGATATGGGATAAGATCATGTTTCGGACGAGGTCGATCTCTACGAGGATGGAGCATTCATTGAATGGTGAAAAATAACCTGTGAAATGTTTTTTTTTAGGAGAATATTCGGGGGATTTCAATGATAATGAGGGTATTTATTCCTCGCCTGGAGGGGGTCCAGTAATTATATCAGTAATCTTTAAGTATTCTCAAACGTATCATCTGGTTTAAAGGAATATTGAATATTTTCATTGGAGGCAATAAGAATGCGAGTATCTGTTAAAACCGCAATGGTGTTGCTCATCGCCCTTGGCTTTTTACTACCCGGTGTTGTTGCATTGGGGAATGAGGTCGAAGATGAACAGTCACCTGATGAGACGGTCGAGATATCACTTCCATATCTTGGAAGGGCACCGAAGATAAGCATAAACGACCCCCAGCCGCTCCGCATTGCGAAGGCTGAAAGGGACATAAGCAAGAACAAGGTCAGTTTCTTCCCCGGCGTTGCGCCGTTCCTCTCCGACATGGAGCCGCTCACCCGGTCCGTAAGGTCAAGGGATGTGTGGATGAAGGACGTCGAGATAGCGGATGGGGACAATCCCGGAACACCGGGCAGCTTCGGGAACAAGGGCGAGAAGACCACCTTCACGGTCAAGGTCCAGAACAACGGGACCGCAGGGGACGTCATTGTCCGGTTCAAGGCGGTACAATACCCGCTGGAAGAAGGCGATCAGGTGGACGACATGCCCATCGAGCACAAGGAGGAGAAGACCGTTTCCGACCTTGGCACGAGCCAGGAAGATACAGTCACCTTCGATTGGGTCCCCTCGGCAGCATCGCTGTTCGTGCTCAACTTCACCGCCTTCGAGCCCGATGACGCCGACGATACCAACAATCACCTCTACTGGTACGGATGGGTGAACGCAGTGGGCGATCCGTGCGATACGATGCATCAGGCTGGTTTCTCTCTCCAGTCCGGCAATATGCACGTGGATGATGCATACAACGACCCGGAGCCCGAGCATCACTCGGCAACCCCGGTGATAGCCCACTGGAACGATGCCACCCACACCTATGCGCCGGGCAACAATTCCATGAACACGCCCTGGTTCGATCTCAATGATTTCAACCGGAAATACGCCGTATGGTACTCGAACCTGTTCAGCGGCTCGCTGGGCGCCTCAGACCATCACAAGATGCTTCTGCGCTACGACAACCAGGCGGACGGCTGGATAGTGAGCGCCGACGTGGACGCCACCGCCAACGCCCAGGTGAGCACCGACTGGTTCCATTTCATCTCCGGCGAGAACACTCCCGGCATCCAGATCAACTACAGGGACGTTACGACGAACATCATGTACCGCCTCTGTGTCGGTGTTGGCGGAGGAGCGGTGAAGGGATACATGTTCGACGATCTGGAGGTATTCGGAGTCCAGAACTTCACTGCGGTGGATGATTTCGCGCAGATCAAGAGGACCTCCATGAGCCTCGTTAAGGACGCATCTCTCAGTGCCGACGACGATAACGGCAACGGGGCAATAGAGCTCCTGGGCGAGCAGGGCGACGAGCTCACCTTCAAGTACAAGATCACCAACACCGGCTCCGCCCGCATAAGCCAGGTGACCTTCGATATAGTGGACAACCCGGAGAGCCTGGACGTGGAGTTCAATCCCACCACCCTCAACAGCGCCCTGGATAAGAACGATTTCGCCACATTCGAGATCACGCTGACGATACCCGAGGACGCCAGGGCTTCAGTGGACTTCAGGGAGGACGAGAATGACGACGATTACAAGTACAATCCCTACTGGGTGAAGTTCTCCGCAACTGCAACCGGCATAGATCCCAATGGTGGCACTACTCCCGATCCCGAGACGGTAACCGCAGACGCCTCGGTGGAGGCACTGGTGGAGGCGGCTCCCGCATACGAGCTCTCCGCCACCGTGGACAACCTCACGGGAGCGCAGGGAGACACCCACAAATACAGCATCACCATCGAGAACAAGGGCAACTGCAACCTCACCAGTGACATCGACGGTCAGGTGGAGCTTACCGTGGAAGAGAAGCCTCCGGGCCCGTGGTCGGTGAGCATACTCGATGACAAGATCGAGCTGGAGTACGAGGAGGACACCGACATAGAGGTCACCGTGACCAGCCCGGCCAATGAGAAGGCGGGTTACTACGAGGTGGTCATCGAGGCCGCAATGGACGCCATCGACGAGGATCCCCAGAGCGTGACCCTCTACACCGGCGTGGAGCAGGTGTTCGGCCTGGATATGGATTTCAAGGACAGGAACGACGCCGAGAAGGAGGTGGACCCGACACAGCCGAACCAGCTTCGGCATCCCATAACCTTCGAGGTGACGAACAGCGGGAACGGCAAGGATACTGCCAAGTTCACCGTGACAGCCGAGAATGCGGATGACAAGGACTGGTTCGACATGGAGGAGGATACTGTGGACCTCGACCCCGTGGGCGGGGTGCACGACGAGGAAGAGTTCACCATCGAGTTCAACGTTCCCGAGGACGCGGTACACGGCGAACACAAGTTCACCGTGAAGGCCAACTCCGAGAAGGACGAGGACACGGAAACGGATGAGAAGGAGATCACCTTCACCATCCTTCGGCCCGACCTCACAATGTCCACTGCCATCAAGAAGGAGCCCGGCATGCCCGTGAAGGGCGAGGAGTCCGAGATACGCCTGAGGATATTCAACAACGTAACGGAAGGAGGCATAGGCACCTCCGCCACATCGTTCTCGGTGTACCTTTACATCGACGACGAGTTCGTGGACTGGCAGTCCGTGAACATCCTTCAGAAGGGCCAGCTGATGGACCTGCCCGCGTTCTCCTACGTCTTCGAGGAGGACAGGGAATATGAGATAAGGGCCATCGTGGACCCCTCGGACAGTCCCCTGGGACATGGCAACGTCACCGAGGCCGACGAGACCAACAACGAGGCCACCTGGACCGTGACGGTCGTCGCCCCGGACCTCGAGTGGGACAAGAAGGCCGACGTCTCGGTCATGGTGGGCACCGACTTCCCCATGCAGAACGACGAAACTGGTGATTACGACCTCGACCTGAAATGGGTCGAGGATGGAACCATTGTCACCGTGACCTTCGAGATCAAGAACGAAGGCGAGGCCGACGCGTCGAACATACAGGTGAACCTGAAGGTCATGTGGGAGGACAAGAATGGCATGACCGGGAAGTGGCACGAGGCCAACGAGACCGTGTCCAGCCTGAAGATGGGCAAGGGCACCGATGTCGTGTTCGACTGGACTCCCGACAGCACGAAGTGGGAGACCCGGTACTGGTTCGTTCTCGAGATAGACCCGGAGGAGAAGGTACCGGAATCCGACGACAACAACAACAGGTGGGAACCAGCGAGCGGCTTTATGTCTCCGAAGAAACCGTCGGACGGCAGTCCCGGCTTCGAGATGGTGTTCCTCCTTGGCGCGCTGCTCCTTGTGGGCGCCGTTCTGTACTGGCGGAGAAGGTAGAACGACGAAAAGGGGCGCTAGCCGCCCCTTTTTATTTTTTATCACTCGATTTCTATTGACGTTTTATCACTCGATTTCTATTGACGTTTTATCACTCGATTTCTATTGACGTTTTA
>CAYRFL010000023.1:7089-17764 GCA_964423515.1 uncultured archaeon | reverse complement strand
TCACTCGATTTCTTTAATCGTTGTATCGTTAGATTTTTTCCCCATCGTTTTCTGTCGATTTCATTAGTCATCCAACCAGTTCAAAGACCTGTCCCGGGTTATACTGAATCGTATTTATTCGAGAAAATTTTAAGTACTCCCCACCTGCATATTATTCACGGGAATCTCTCTTCATCCGTACGGAGGTCTGAAACATGCACAATATGACGAGAACACTCCTGGTGATTATCTGCACAGCGAGCCTTGTGATCCCATTATCGAACGCGTTTATACGGAATGGAACCGGTGATACCGCAGCCAATCCGGGCGATGACCTCTCGCCGGACGTGAATGACCGTCAGTTCGACTGTGACGGCGAGGATGATGCGGAGATGTGCGTATCAAATTCCATTCCCAAGGACCCGTCTCGAATAACGAGGAGCCTCCCCGGAGAGACGCCAATGGTCTCGAAGGAGAGGACCAGGTATGCCAGGGACATTTGGCTCAAGAGCATTTCGGTAACGGAGAGACCCTACGAGCATTACGGCATAGGTGTGGTCGGCGGGACGACCAGTTTCGAGGTGATCTTCCAGAACAACGGCAGCGCAGGAGACGTGGAGATTAGGATGAAGACCACCCACGAGAGGATGAACAACGATTTCCCCTATCACTGGGAGGCCCCCGTGGAGCACAAGGAAATAAAGATGGTTGCATCTGCCGGTCAGGGCGCGGTGAGCACGATCTCATTCGACTGGACCCCCACCGCGAGCAACTGGTACGTGGTGAACTTCACCGCCTTCGAGGTGGGGGACCCGAAACCCGATAACAACCGCCTGTACTATCGATGGGTCATCGTGGGTCTGCACGCCGACGAGTGCAACAACACAGGAGTTGCATTCAAGGATCCGGCCGGAAACTTCAGGATTGATGACGTATACAACGATCCCGCACCGGATGCCCACAGCTTGCCCAACGCCTGGTGTCACTGCGACGACTCGCACGAATGTCCCGCAGGGAACAACACGTTGGACCTTCCCGAGCTGGATCAGAACGACTTCTGGCGGGTCTGGGCCATATACGCCCTGTTCTGGTTCACGGGAGAGCTTCCCGCGGGAGATGTTCACAAGGTGTACCAGAGGGGTGACGGCGGAGAGTGGAGGACTAGGGCTTCCATCACGGCCGAGGAAGCTTCCGCCGGCGGCCTGGCGGACGGATGGTTCCGCTGGGCCACCACAGACCGGCCCGCCATGCTGCTGAACGATCGAAGCTCGGACAATATAGAGGTGCGGATCGCCGTGGGAGAGGGCGGCGGTGCTGAGAAGGGCTTCTATTTCGACGACCTGTTCATATGGGGTTACCAGAACTATACTAATGTTGGAGACATACCACCCACTGCAAACACCTACGTCAACCTGACCCTCGAAACCGAGGACACGGACGACGTCAACGAGAACGGCGTCGAGGAACTGACGGGCGAGGCGGGCGGAGAGGTGGAGTTCGAGCTCACCGTGGAGAACAACGGCACGGCGGACATAACCAGCATCGCCCTGTCCGTGGACGGCAAGCCCGAGGGCTGGGATGTCGAGCTGGAACCGTCCTCCATCGCTGTGGAGATGAACAGCGGCGATACCAGGCAGGTAACGGCCACGGTGGCCATCTCCGCCTCCGCGCGCTCATCCGAGGACTTCGGCGACGACTACGTCTACAATCCCTATATCATAAAGATATCCGCCGAGGCCTCCGGACAGTCTCCGGGCCCGGATTGGAGGGACGACGTCATCCCCGAGGTTTTCACCGACACCGCGGAGATGGAAGTGATAGTGACCACAGACCCCGGCATTGCCCTCACGACGGCGGCGGATAACCTTACGGGACCCGGGGGCAGCACGCTGGAGTACACCATATCCGTGGAGAACACGGGCAACTGCAACCTTACGAAGGATATCGAGACCGAGGTGGAGATCACCGTAAAGGAGAAGCCGGTGGGAGCCTGGACCGTGACGCTCGGCGAGAGGGACCTGGAGATCGAGCATGATGAGACGGAGGACGTATCCCTCAGCGTGAAGAGCCCCGTGAACGGTCACGCCGGATATTTCGAACTGGTGGTGGAGTTTGCCATAGAGGAGTACGAATACGCGGAGACAATAACCCTCACCGCGGGCGTTGATCAGGAGTTCGGCCTGGAGATGGAACTTAAGAACGACGCCAACGAGGCGATCACCCTGGACCCCGCCGAGGAGCGGGACCGGTACCGGCTCATCGATTTCGAGATAAGGAACGTCGGCAACGGCATCGACAGGGTGGTGGTGGAGGTTACGCCGGAGGATCCGGAGGACAAGGACTGGTTCACCCCGCCTGAGGATGCCATCGTTCTCGATCCCGCAGGTACGAAGGACGCCGAGGGTGAGTTCTCGCTGGAGCTGAACGTTCCCGAGGATGCCGAGGTTGGAGATCACAGGTTCACCGTGAAGGGCATATCCGAGCTGGACGACGATACCGAGACGGACGAGATGGAGATAGTGATAACCGTACAGAGACCCGACATCAGCCCCTCTTCCGATATCGAGTTCGTACCGTCCGTTCCGGTCCTGGGAGAGGAGGTGTCGGTGAAGCTGAAGGTATACAACAACGGAACGGCACCGTCGGGGCGGTTCTCGGTGTATATCTACGTGGCACCGGATGGAGGGGAGGAGGCCCTGGTGTTCTATCATCAGGTCGCGGACGTGACCGCCGGCTCGTCGGTGAACCTGCCGTCGTTCAAGTACGTCTTTGGGGAATATGCAGGATACACGGTGAGGGTCGTGGCGGACCCGGAGGGACTTGCAGGCGATATGGGGAATGTGACCGAGGAGGACGAGACCAACAACGAGGCGGAGGTGTCGGTGAAGCCCGTGGCGCCGGAGCTGGTCTTCGACAAGGACAGTCTGGTGGTTGAGATGGGGATCGAGGAGATAGTGCTCGATGGAGGCACGGGTGCGTTCGGGATAACGGCAAAGGAGACCTACACGCTGACGGTGACGGTGGACAACGAGGGCGATCACGATGCGGAGGACGTCGTGATGAACCTGAAGATACTCTACCAGACGGATGCGGGGGGGAGGAAGGAGGCGGAGTTCAACACCACCGTGGATCTCATCGAGGCCGACGAAAACGGAGACTTCGTCTTCAGGTGGACGCCCCGGCTCCACGGTACGGATTACGAGCTCAGCTTCATGATTGACCCGGAAGGGGATATCCCGGAGTCGGATGAGGATAACAACGATTTGGATCCCGATGAATATCTCCGGACCTCGCCAAAGCCCGATACCGGCGGGGGTGGGGTGGGGGGAACGGTCATAATAAGTATCGTCGTGATAGTGCTGATAGCGGCAGGCGTGGCGGTATTCCTGGTGATATCGAAGAAAAAGAAGAAGGAGGAGGAGTGACGGGGAGGCAGTTTTCACCGAAAATTAGGGACTTTATTCACTGTGGAAGGTACTTTTGGGTTAGGCCATCCCAAGCCCCCGCCCACCTCCTGTGTTGGCTCGTACTGGGCCATTTGCTCCAGACAAACACGTGTAAAGGCAAGCCTGGCTTGTCTTTACCAGGAAGACGGGGCATTCGCTCCCGTCTTCACCTGTATCTCCCGTAGATTCCTCCAGGAAATCGATACTGGAGGCATCCCCTTCGGGGACGCTTCTGTATTGACGAACACGTCAGTTCGCCAATGGAGCAGGGGCATCTTGTATGCCCCGGAGTAAAACGGGCTTCCGGCAAGCGTGCCGTAAGACACCACTACCCCACGAGCCTGCTCGTCGGTGAACAATGGGGATTGGCGTGGGTGGAATGTATGTTTTTCACACTATACCATTCCCCCTATGCCTAACGAACCCCCCGTCCTCTTTGGTTTTTCGTCCAGTAAATTATAAATCACGATCAGGCATTACTATACCATCTTCAGGTGCTTATCATGGTAGAATCCCATCTGCGAACATACCGGACCCTCCTGGCCTTTTTGCTCCTGGTCGGGTTTTCCCTCTGCGTTATGCTGTGTACCGACCTGTCATCGGATGTATTCGCCCCCTCGGCTTCGGGCGCGGTGATGTCTTCCGTGGAGCTGTCCGATTTCTCCTCCCTTTCCATGACCGAACTCGCATTGGACGGCTCCGATCATCTCGTCATGGCCCGGGATCGGAGGGATATCCTCCACGATTTCCGGAACAGGGATGATATCGCAGAAAGGGAGAACGTTTATCAGGACGGAAGCAAGGGAGAGGTGGGCCTCGTCAAGTTCCTGAAGCATTACGGCGGGGAGGGAAGCGAGGAGGGATTCTCCGTCGAGAACACGGCAGACGGCGGATATATCATAGCGGGCTATGCCACGGCCCCAAACGACGACGACAGGGACGTATACGTCGTGAAGATCGACGGGACGGGCGGGGAGGAGTGGAACCGCACCTTCACCAGCCCCGGCAACGAGGAGGCGAACGACGTGGTGGAATGCCCGGACGGCGGTTACGCCGTACTCGGTTACAGGAATCCGGGGGGGTCCAACTCCGACCTGCTACTCATGAGACTCAATGAAACGGGCTCGGCCCTGTGGACCAAGGCCTACGGCGCGGACGGGCCGGAAATGGGCTCCTCCATCATCATCGAGGGCGACGGCTTCGTGGTACTCGGGAGCAAGTCCGGCGCAGGCCTTTCGGGCCATTACGATTACTGGCTCATGAAGCTCGACGGCAGCGGAACGGAGGAATGGAGCAAGACCTACGAAGGAGGCCACGAGGCCGCAGACGTATCCCGCTCCCTGATATCCTCCGGGGACGGCGGCTACGTCATGACGGGAATGATGACCCGCGACGTGGGTGGTGACAACGTGGAGGACGTCTGGCTCGTGAAGACGGATGGCAGCGGAAGCCTGCAGTGGTCGCGAAATTTCGGCGGATCCAAGAATGACAACGGCTACTCCGTATCCCGCTGCTCGGACGGCGGCTACATCGTCGCAGGTTCCACCGAATCATACGGCGCCGGCGATCTGGACGCATGGCTTATTAGGACGGATTCGCAGGGGAACAAGCAGTGGGACAGGACCTTCGGCGGCTCGGACCGCGATCACGCGTCCTCCGTGCTCCAGTGCCCGGACGGCGGCTATGCCCTGTCGGGAAAGACCGTGGTCAACGGCCCCCTTCCCTCTCTGTGGATATTCAGGACCGATGCAAGCGGCATCGAGAGGTGGAACAAGACCGTTGGCGGCTATTACGAGTGGGCCAATTGCCTCGCCCGGACACCCGATGGCCATTACATCGCCGCAGGGACGACATACTCATACGGTGACGAATCCGACGTGTTCGTGGTACAAGTGGACGACCAGGGCGAAGTGGTCTTCGAGACCGGTACTATCACATCACCCTGCCTCACCGGCGGTGCTCATTCCTTCTCCTTCCTTTCCCTGGGCTACGAGACGTTCATACCGATGGACACGTCCATGGATATCCAGATATCGAATGACAACGCCTCATGGTGCGATCTTGCGGGCAATGCGGGTCAGTGGACCTCCATGGATTCGGGTACCGAGGTGACGGATCTGTCGGGCCTCGGATGGTCCGGTTCGATATTCCATTACCGGGTGAGGTTCATATCCGACGTGATGGAGGTTCCAACACTGAAGCGGGTGAACGTGTCCTTCGAGGGATATGCCCCCATGGGAGCCGCTGTCTCGCTTCCGGTTTCATCCGGGACCCCTTCGCAGTGGAAGGAGCTTGCCTGGGATTCGGTGGCCGGACAGGGGACCGAGATGACCTTTCAGCTGAGAGGGGCGGAGACGGAGGCCGGGCTTGTTTCGGCCCCGTTCGGCGGACCCGGTGGCCCGGAAACGTTTTACACCGTCTCGCCTTCGCCGCTCTCATTGTCCCATCGTGATGAAAGGTGGCTTCAGTACAGGGTCATAATGAGCTCGGAGGTCTCCGTCGGACCCGAGCTACGGGAGGTGAGCCTGACCTATAACGCATATCCCGCCCTCACGCTCACGGGGGTGGAGCCCTTCACGGGAGAGGTTCACACCGTGTTCAATTTCTCCCTCGTTTACAGCGATCGGGAGAATATGCCTCCGGCATATGTCAACACGGTCATAGACGGCATGGACCACGCCATGCACAGGAGCGATGAAGGCGAGGTAAACTACACGTCGGGGGTGGCCTATTATCTGGAGACGCGCCTCGACCCCGGCCTTCATTCCTACCAGTTCTCGACCTCCGACGGCGATCTGGAGATCCTTACGGAGATGAGAGAGCTGAACGTGACCATACTCGGTGCGGTCCGCATCGAGGTGGAACCGGCCGAAGCGATACTGGGAATGAACGATACCGCATCCTTCTCGGCCTTCGCCTTCTATCTGGAAGAGGGGGCCATACCGGTGAATGCCACTTGGTCGGCGGAGGGCGGCGGCGTCATGGACGAGAACGGAACATTTCGTGCCGGCACCCCCGGGGTATGGACCATTCAAGCAAGCATCGGAGGCCTTTCCGGAAGTGCGACCGTCACGGTGACGGACCTGAACATTACGCGCCTGGAAATAGTGCCCGCTTCACCGGATGGCCTGCTGTACCCGGGGGATGCCGCCTCCTTTGCCGTCAAGGGATACGATTCTGTTAACAACTCCCTGCCGATCTCGCCCACATGGGGAGTATCGGGTGGGGGAACCATATCCTCCAACGGAACGTTTCTAGCTTCGGAGGCGGGAACATGGAAGATATTTGCCCGGGCCTCGGACGTAACGACGAGCATCTCCATAACCGTGCTTCCACTCCCTGTGGAGGTTACCAGGATCGAGGTGGATCCGGCAGCGGCGGAGGTTAAGGCCGGAGCGGCGAAAAAGTTCTCGGCCGTTGCATACGATGCGGACGACGTGGAGGTGAGCGTGGCTTTCCAGTGGTCGGTCGATGGCGATGGGACGGTGGACGGCCAGGGGCTGTTCACGGCCGGTGGGGAAGGAACCTGCAAGGTGAAGGCCGGTTACGGGAACGTTTCCGGCAGTGCGGATGTGAATGTGGTCCCCGCGAGTGGCCCCTCGAAGAATGGTGGGGAAAAGGGTCCCGCCGTTGCCACTTCTACGGTGATACTCGTAGTGGTCCTTGTCCTGCTCCTTCTGATGCTGAGCCTGGTATTTGTCATGAAACGGAGGAAGGGAACCGTCACCAGAGCTCCCGTGGAGCGCGAAACGGATCCCGGAGAAGGAGACGAAGCCGGCCCGGTCGTGGAGGTGGAAGAGGACGAGGGAGGCATCGCCGGGCGCTGCCCTTGCTGTGATGCCGAACTGCGGGCCAGCGACAGGTTCTGCAGGGGATGCGGAGGGACCGTGGAGGGCGGGAAGTGATGTGCGGCCGCGTGTCGAATGGCCGCTTGCAGGGGAGGAAGAACATTCCGGGATGATGCCGATATTATCGTATGACTTATTTAATTGACGGAAGCGGTGATGGATATGTCGGAGATGTTATATTTTCCAACCATTGATGCGTGTTACATAAATGAGTTCCGGGCCAATATCATTGGAATGACCGATGACGGGGTCATGCTGGATGCCACCGCATTCTACCCCAAGGGAGGGGGGCAGGACGCCGACGGGGGGACCCTGAAGAGCGGTGAGCGCATATACGTCGTGAAGGATGTCCTGAAGCGGGGGGATGATGTGATACATGTTCTCGAAACGATGGAAGGGCTGACGGTAGGCGACGAGATCACGGGAAGGATAGAATGGGATTCCCGATACGGCAACATGCGTATGCACACGGCCCAGCATCTGATTTCGGCCATCGTAAAGGACATGTATGGGGCCGATACCGTGGGCAATCAGCTGCATCCCACTCGCGCCCGAATGGATTTCAAGCCCCTTACGAAGCAGGATTTCGATCCGGGGGCGGTGCTGGATGCCTTCGGAAGCATGCTCGAAATGGATTCTCGATTGAGCATAAGGTTCGAGGAAAGGGGCCGCCTGGCATCCGATCCGAAGGTGAGGGTTTCCCTTGATCGACTGCCGCCAAACATCACGGAATTAAGGGTGGTGGAGATAGATGGATTCGACATCTGCCCGTGCGCCGGCACCCATGTTCGCAGCCTTGGAGAGCTATCCCCCATAGAGATCGGTAGGGCAAAATCCAAGGGGAAAGGTCGTATACGCGTGGAGTACTTGTTCAAGGAATGATGGATGTGCCGATCCATTAGCCGCCCTTTTATGGTTACATCGATACGTAAATGATAAATATTCAGCAAAATCGTTCCCTCCGGGCTCACGCTCTGTTCCGTGGCATCGGAGAACCCACTGAGCCTTCGATTTCGCAAGCTAACTCTACAGGCTCCCACTTCGTTCCGGTGTTACCCTCGGTCACACCTGAGCCCTCGGCAAGTGTGCCTGCGGGCTCCCATTTCATTCCGGTTCCCGTTATACTCCGGCGCATCGAATGATGCGCCTGAATCCTCGGCAGGTATGCCTACGGGTCCATCGGAGATACCCCTGAGCCTTCGATTTCGCAAGCTAACTCTACAGGCTGCAAGATTCCGAGCACATTGTCAAGCTGCAAATCCTTATGCATTAGAGATGCATCTGCTCTTTTCGGGTCCTGGCGTATCAGAGATACGCCTGTATTTGCCCGTTTCACTCCGGGGCATAATATGCCCCTGCACCCTCGGGGCGTTACCCTGCGGGTGCCGAGGCGTTACTCGGCAAACCGTTACTCGAAAGGCTTCGACTTTCTGTCGGACTTCGCACCCATTGGCAATATTTAAATATAATCTAACAGATTGTTACGGGGTTCGAACAATGCTCGTATAACGTCATATCTTCTCATATGACGGTCCCGGAAGAATGAGGCAGAGAGAAAAGTGATGGCATGGGTGAAGATGATAGCGGGAAAATAGGCGACGAGATATCCGCAGCGGAAGCGGACGAGGGAAGGTTCCCGACGGACCGCGAGCTGCAGGATGCCATACTGAGAGTTCTCGACGAGGAAGGTGAGGTATCGAGTCTCAACAAGATGGTCTCTCTCGTTAACCAACACCTCCACTCCTGCGGTTTTTCCAGCGGGACCACGAAGGCAAGAGTAAAGAGAATGATACTTGAAAAGAGACTGGCCGGAATCAAGGTGAAGGTGAGGCGATGGGACGGGCAGGGCCTCGTGGGTCAGTGTCCCGTATGCGGTAACGTGCTGCATAACGAGAAGAACGATACCATATACGGATGGAAGATCACGCTGAAGCAGATATGCCCCGAATGTGGATACTGGACGGACCGGGGAAAGACCTCGGTGGCGAGATACATGTTCTTTCCGCATTCCCGGGAATGATCGACGAAAGAACGAAATAATACCACCACCATTAAAGTACGGAGTGTCAGCACTGGCAATTCGACTAACAGATAATAATTCATACCTTGATGGGTGAACTGATTTGGACAAGGAACCGGGCATGAAGAACGCGAGGGAGGCCCTTGCGGAGGGCAGGTACGACGATGCCATAGCGGCGGCGGACGAGATACTCGATGAGGGTATGGACATCGATGCCCTGGAGGTCAAGGGAGAGGCATATCGCTTGAAGGGAGAGCCCAAGGAAGCGATGAAATGTTATGACCGAGCCCTCGTGGTGAACCTCAACAAGAAGACCATCTGGAAGGGGAAGGGAATATGCCTTCTGGCAGTGGGGAGGACGGATGAGGCCCGGCGTTCCTTCGATAGGGCGGTCAAGATAGATGCCGATTACGCGGAAGGTTGGCTTGAGAGGGGACGAATGGGTATGAGGATCCACGACTGGCAGCTCGCCCTGGAATCCTTCGAGAGATCCACAGTCCTGGACCCGGACTGCGACCTTGGCTGGTACAACAAGGCCAACGCTCTGATCACGGGCTTCGGGAGAATGGAGGAGGCGGTGGAATGCTATGAACGGGCCCTAAAGATCAATTCCACGTCTGCGGATTACTGGTTCAGCCTGGGCGTGGCCCAGAAGAGCACCGCTTCCATTCTCGAGGCTGCCAGCAGTTTCAAGAGATCCCTCGATATCGATCCGAATAACAGCCTGGCGAGGAAATACATGGAGGAATGCGTCGAATTCCTCCGATCGCAGGGGCTGGGGCGAAGGGACATCTTCGCACGGGCCAGGAAGGAACCGGGAGAGGAACCCGACGGGAGACCCGATGATAAGTCGAAAGAGGAAGTACCGCGAAGAAGGCGTCGCCGCGGGAGGGAGGGACGGGCTAAATCGGATGCATCGGAGGATGTGGAGGATTGGGGTGCACCACCGCCGGAGGAAGATGGAGCTGACGAGTTCTTCGAGCTGACGGGAGACGGGGCGGATGAACCGGGCGAAGATGCCTATCTCAACGTCGAGGCGGATTCATGGGAGCTCGTGGATGACGAAGAGGATGAACCGGTCATGGAGATGTTCGAAGGGTTGCCGGGTGACGAGAAGGTATGGGAATTGCCCGACGAGGGCGGCGATCCGGAAGCGGCTGATTGGGATGCGGTGGAAGAACCGGAGGACTGGAGTGTGCCCCCTCCGGAAGACGAGGATCCGGAACCCGAAGCCGATTGGGGCCCGGATGATGAGGCTGAAGAATGGAGCCCCGATCCGCCCGGTGACGTGAAGGAACCAGAGCCCGAAGCCGATTGGGGATCGGATGAAGAGGATGAACCGGAGGACTGGGATGCCGGGGCTGCAAAGAAAGAGAGAAGGG
>CAYRFL010000023.1:2098-6989 GCA_964423515.1 uncultured archaeon | reverse complement strand
GAAGAGGATGAACCGGAGGACTGGGATGCCGGGGCTGCAAAGAAAGAGAGAAGGGGCCGGCGCAGCCGCCGGAAAGAGCCGGAGGAACCCGGGGCCGATCCGGACCCGGACGATGAGCCCGATGACTGGGATGCGGGGGCGGTGAAGAAAGGGAGGAAGGGGCGGCGCAGCCGTCGGAAGGACCGGAAGAACGATGACGGGCGCGCGCATAGGAAACCCGAAAGCGAAGCCGACCGGGACGTGGAGGAAGAGGCAGAGGATTGGGATACGGCAGGCGGAAGCGGGGGATCCGGTCGAGACCCCAGGCGAACCCGAAGAGGCAGGCGAAGGAGCCGGAGGGAACGAGATCGTGTGGAGCCCACCCTTGTGGACTGCCCCAGATGCGGAAGGGAGATAGAGCTAAATACAAGTGACTTTCCCGTCAAGATGAAATGTCCCCACTGCGGGGCCTCGGGAACGGTGGGCTGAGGATTCATGAATATCTAAATGTCAATGTGTTAAGGTGTTATAGATGACATACTGCATGCAATGCGGCAATCAGATGGACGGAGGCAGGATCACATGCCCCGGGTGCAACAGCAAGGCCGACGAGTTCTATGCGCGTCCTCTCAGGGACCTGGATTCCAAGAGGGAGAACATAATGAAGGCCAGGAAACAGTACATAAGGGGCGAATACGCTGATGCGGTCAGCCTTCTTTCCGATATCGGGATCAAGGAGCCCAAGAACATCAACATCCTCTATTCGCTGGGAATGTCCCTCTCCAAGACGAAGGATTATTCCAGGGCAATGCAGGTATACGGGAGGGCTCTGAGCATAAAGCCGGATTCGGTCAACATCCTGTATGCCAAGGGACTGTGCTATATGGACCTTGGCGATCACAAGGAGGCGAGAAAGTTCTTCGCTCGAAGCCTCGAACTGGAGCCCATGTTCAAGAATTCTCGGGAGATGATGAAGAAGTGCAGCGAGGAGCTGGGCAAGCAGCATGACGACATCGTCCACGAACAGATGAAGGAGCTCATCCAATCTAGAACAGTGGATATGCCCGGGGACGAGGCGTATGGGGTGACGGATGAAGCTGTGTCGCTGGACGGGACCGAAACCTATCGATGCGGGATATGCGGGGAGATACCCATGTTCGAGGATCAGTACCAGATGTGGTGGTGTGACGGTTGCTCCAGGTATATCGAGGAGGGGATACTGGAACCCTACGATGGTTACTACGAGGAGGAGCCGCAGGCGGAATGGGCGGAGGAATATCCCCAGTACCCCTGCAAGACATGCGGCACCATGCTGAAGTTCATCGATGAATACCAGAGATGGTGGTGCGACGGCTGCAGAAATTATGTCGGGGGCGATACAGGATCACCGGCCGGGACGGGCGATGGTGCCAGCTCACAGGCGACCGCCTCGAAAAGCACAGTCCCGAAGGCGGGTGGGGAGCAAAGATGCGACGATTGTGGAGGCGAGCTGCGTTTCATCGAACAGTACCAGATGTTGTGGTGCGATAAATGCGAGAAATATCTCGGAGAGGACGATGGAGGGAAGAAGACGAAGGCCGCCGAACCCGTTTCGGATGGTCCTCCGACATACCCCTGTCGCAGGTGCGGTAACACATTGGTCTTCGTCGAGCAGTACCAGAAATGGTGGTGTGACGGCTGTCATCAGTACGTCTGAGCATCTCGGGATCACCTTTCTCATCCTCCCCTGGCGCCATTGCATCGCGGCATGCCCGTGGAAAAGAGGTGCCTTACCATGAATCTCGGTAAACACGCAATCCTTGTGGCCGTTCTGTTGCTCATTGGCTCAACCCTTCTGATCTTCTTTGAGAATGTGCATTATGACGATATGGGCACCGGGCGGTCGGGTTCCGATCTGCACCCCTGCCCGGCGGATACCCTGACGAGGGCCTCTGCCCCCGACCTGGAAGTGGGTGCGGAGAATATCAGCGTTCTGCCCTCTCCCGTGAAAGCCGGTGATACGTGCTTCATCACGGCGGATGTGTTCAACAAGGGGAATGCGGCAGCCTCCTTGGTGAACGTCACCTTCTCGATAGATGGTGTCCCCCTAGGCACTCCTGTCATACTTGCCTACCTTGGAAGCAACTCGTCCGACAATGCAACCAAGATGTGGCAGCCCCAGGACCCCGGAAACCATACCGTCGGGGTTGAACTTGACCCGCAGGATAACATCGTGGAGAAGGACGAGAACAACAACGAGGCGAGCATAGTCATAACGGTGCATACCTCGGGCAACGTCCCCCCCTCGGTCAATATCACCTACCCCACCGACAGGGAGAGCGTTAGGGGGACCGCCATAATAACCGGCAACGCACATGACAGTCCCCTGGATGAGAACGAGCTTGAGCGAGTGGACGTCCGGATAGATTCGGGCAACTGGTCCGAGGCCAGCGGACTCCAGGCCTGGCAGTACCCGTGGGACACCACGTCGTTCTCCGAAGGGATGCACACGATAAGCGCCCGCTCGTACGACGGCCTGAGCTATTCCGAGGTTGAAACGGTGGAGGTCATAGTCGATAACGATCTCAGCAACCAGCCGCCAACCGCAGTGATATCCCCCCTTTCCAGCTACAACTACTCGGTGAACGAATCGATATTCCTTTCGGGCAACGGATCCCTCGATCCCGACGACGGCCCCGAGCCCCTGAACTACACGTGGGACCTCGGGGATGGAACCATACTCTACGGCCCAAACGTGAATCACAGCTATTCCTCCAAATCGCCGCTGGTGACCATCACCCTCTCGGCGTACGACGGGGACAGGGAGGACTCGGATACGGTACAGATACGTATCGACAACACCCCTCCGGTGGCGGTGGCGGGATCGGACCGGACGGCGGAGCTGGGAGAGACGATCACCTTCGACGGCAGCGCCTCCTACGACCCGGACGAGCCGCTGGACACCATCGCCGAATCGGACCACCGCTGGGACATGGGCAACGGCGACGTTCTCGTGGGTCCGGTGGTGAATTACTCCTATGAGATGGGGGGAGGCAGCTACGAGGTCGTACTGACGGTGACGGACGGCAAGGGGACGTCGAACAGCGATTCTCTGGTGGTGACCCTCGACAATGTCATACCGGTTGCCGTCCTCACGCTCCCGTCGCATTCCGTTTACGCTGGGACCGACCTGTTCTTCTCCGCTGTGGATTCCAGCGATCCCGATGGCGAGGTGGAGGAATTCTACTTCGATTTCGGCGACGGCCACACCACCCATTGGCTGACGTCCCCCGGTGCGAACCACACCTACGTGGACGCGGGGGAATATCATCCCAGACTGAAGGTGAAGGATTCCCTGGGAGGGGTGAGCCTCTGGAACGTTCGGGACATCACCGTGATCCCCCTGCCCAACGAGCGGCCGGGAGTGACGGTCAACTCACCCCTTCCCGGCTCCGTGGTATCATCCCCTCTCACCGTGTCGGGGAACTGCAGCGACGCGGATCCCGGGGACGAGATAGTGCGGGTGGAGGTATCGATAGAGAACATTACCGTGCTGGCCGAACCCGATTTCGGTCCGAGCCTTTCGGGCTGGAAGGCCTCCTTTTCCGATATATCCTCCCTTCCAAACGGCCCGGCCACCGTGAAAGCTAGGGCATTCGACGGGAAGGCCTGGTCGAGCCTTGCGACATTTATGGTGGAGGTCAACAACGACCCTCCCGAAAGCATCGATATCTTGATATCGGAGGCCGACGATGCCGCTTTCCCGGGAGAGGAGATAACCGGCTCGGGAAGGGCGCTTTACGATACGGGCGTGGCCGTGAGCGAGGCCCCGGTGGCCTGCACGGTGGAGGGTGAGAGCTGGTCCGGTCAAACAGATATAAACGGTCTCTTCTCGTTCTCTCTCACCGTCCCTGACACGCATGGGGAAAAGGTGCTTCGAACCACCGTGGAGAAGGACGGGATCAGCGGCCATACCGAACGGCCGCTCATCATTTACCGGGTGGATTTTTTCGTTGATGCGGATACAATAAGGATCTACAGGGACGGGGAGGAGGTGATCGGTTACAATGACGCCGTTCGTGAGGGAGAGACGGTGGAGCTGAGGGTGAAGGCGGGTTTCCAGTGCGATGCCACCGAGGGCCCGACCTTCCAATGCTCGGTGAACGTCACGTCCTCCCTGGATGATGAGCGGCAGGAGCTTCTAGTCAATCACAGCCTGAACTTCGAACCACGGGGTGGGATCGAGGAGACCGAGCTTACCATGCCCTGGTCCCCGGAAGCGGGTACGCACACCATCGAGGCAGTGATATGCGCGGGATTGGACGTCGTACCGGGCAACGATACGGCCCGAAAGAAGTTCACCGTACGAGAGGAGGATGTCCGGCCTGATTTCCTTGTGGAGAGCATACAGGTCTCCGGCGGCGAGGTGAGGGAAGGCAGTATCGTCACGGTATCCGTCACCGTGGCGAACGTCGGGGACACCCAGGGCCTCGTAAATCTGTCCCTGTATGCGGGCAAGGAAGAGAAGGATTCCCTTGTGGAGAAAAAGACCTCGATACTGCTGAAGCCGGGAGCCAGCCAGACCATACCCTTCAACTGGGGACCGGAAAGCGGGCACGTCAATCTCATAGCGGTGGTGGAGAGCACAATGGACGAGGGGGATGCGGACAATAACAGGAAAAGCCTTGCGGTCAAGGTTTTTCCTCCGGACGAGGGCGGCAGCGAAGATTCGTATTTCCTCCTGACCGTGGTGCTCATCGGCATCATACTGGTGACGGCCTCGGCCGCATGGGTCTATCTGCGCAGGAAGGAGGAGGAGGAAGTGGACGGGAACGGGGAAGGAGGGGAGGAGAGGGTCGAGTTCGGAACCGTTCTCGGCGAGGTGGAAGGGGTGGGAAGTGACGAGTAAAGCCGTCCCATTCCGGTACGTCTT
>CAYRFL010000023.1:0-1998 GCA_964423515.1 uncultured archaeon | reverse complement strand
TGAAAAGAGGGGGGAAGCGGATAAGATCGGCGGACTTGATCTCTTCAAATGGGAGGGGCTGGGCAGGGGGATATGGGAGTCGGGACCGGAGATATCTTCGTAGGTGGCGTTTATTCCCGGCATGGGCGAGATTTATACAAATTCAACCCTTGCTCAAGGAAGCGGAATCGCCCCAACGGGCTCCCGTGTTGCTACGAAGGTACCCTTCGGACGCGTCTGACACTCTAAGCGAAGAACTGCAATGTTTCCCGGGGACCGTTTATTTTCGGTACTGCCAGAAAGCGGATAACGTTCGACTTGAGGCCACCTGTTTTGATACTGATGATATCATGAAGGGGGCTCTCCAGCACCTATCTCTCGGTCCTTCCGATGGTCTCGAGGAGCGCAAGGATCCACATACTGTAGTGTAATCCGCGTTGATGGCCGACCGTTTGGTCGGCCGTCTCGGATGGTACGAATCCTCACATGTTCTTTTCAACGCCTTCCTCTTTCTCCAACCCTTTCTCCAACGCCCTCTCCACCTTCTCTATCGCCGCAGGCACGCTCTCGTCCGCCTTTGGGTACGGGATCCTGCCGTGATCGCAGAACCACGTCTCGCAGGTCCTGAGCGTTTTGTAGCAGCTCGACGCCTCGACGTCCATTGCCACGCTGGCGTCGTCATCCACCATGGCTCCAAGTATGAGCGCCGCGCCGTCCACCGTGAAGCCGTCCCTTGCAGTAAGATGCTTCTTTAGGTACTCTAAACCACCGTTCTCCACAACAGATCTGGCCCAGCGCTCCTTCTCCACGAGCCTGATGGTAAAGACGGTGTCTCCCAGTTCCCGGCGGTCCGTGGCCACAAGCGCCACCGGCTCCTGAAAATGGAGGTGGCCCACCAGCGCCGGCACCGCCTCCTTTCCGATGATATCGAGGCCCTCGCCAGCTTCCGCAAGGTACCTGAGGGCGTAGACCGCGTTGCGTGCCGCCGAGTCCCTTTTACGGTCGTGCTCCCTTGCCGCTGCGATGGCCTTCGCCAGCTCAGGTATGGCCCCGGCCTTCCTGACGGCCTCGGCCTGGCCGTTCCCGGCCAGCCACTGTACCATCTCGGCGGCCCTCCACCGGATGGTGTCGTGATCGTGGAATAGCAGCGGGATGACCGCCGGCAGAACACCGGCTTCGACGGCCTCGGCCTCTCCGCCGCTGCGTATTATGGCGTAGACTTCGTTCATCCTGACGAGGAGATCGCGGTATTCAGGGTATTCGCTCGAGAAGGTTGAGATCAACTCGAGAAGCTTCGCCCGGATCATGTACCGTTGATTGCTCGGGAGGTTATAACTGGTTTTTGGCACCTTGGAATCCCCCGAGGCATACCATTTTCATCTATGGGTTTATAACCCTATCCCGATCATAAATTACACGGAAACAGGGGCTGACCTGAAGGATTCGAAATATATCTAATCATTTATATACAACAAGGCTCTTCGTTGGAATCATTCATTTGTCTTATAAATTTGCAGAGGCAGCAGATATGAAAAAAGGATTGATGATCTGCCTGGTGGTCCTCATCGTTCTGATGCTGATCGCTATCGCAACCGCAGTGCTCTTTCTTGGAAATGACACTGATGAGGAACCGGGTGTAACCGTCGCCACCTGGAAGATAGGGGACACCTGGATGTACGAGGATACCGACCTTATAGAGGGAGAAAGCATTGAATCGGGTTTCTATGTGGAAGATATTGATAGTTACGAAGGAGAGGAGTTCTACGGAATATGGGATTTCACTTCTATCAAGCTCTGTCATTGGACTGTCGATACGGACGATCTGAATCCTCTCAGACGTTATGAGTTCGGAGATGGGGATACCTATTTTGAGGGATTGAAGGAAAAGAGGTTCGATTTTCCCCTGAAGGTGGACAAGGACTGGTCGTTTACGGACGGAGATAACAATTCATATCATTACAAGGTCAACGACCGTCTAAACATACGGGTTCCGGCCGGAGATTTCGACAGCTTCGAGAT
>CAYRFL010000022.1:0-47749 GCA_964423515.1 uncultured archaeon | reverse complement strand
CACCTCCATAGTTGATGAAGCTATTTATATTGTCCACAAAAGGGGGTGCACTCCAAGATAATTTACAGTTTTAGCGCCTGAGAACTTGCGACCTTTCGATGGCTTCGGAATCAGATAATATTTATATGTATACCATACGTGTTACCCTGAAATCTACTATGACTTGGCCGTTCCAATATTCCCACAATCCTCCGTTTACTCCCATTCACCATCTGGTCCTGAAGGAACGTCTCCCCCGCCATTTCCACGTTCTTCCTCTCAATCTCCCATCTTCCTCAGTCCCAGCAGGAACGTCTCCCCTGCGATATCCCAGCTCTTTGTGAAGTAACCCTCATCCGGTTCCGCAAAGGAGAACTCCCGTGAGCGCGTGTTGTACTCGATATCCCCCAGCTCCTTCTCCAGAAGCTTCCGCAGACCCTCTGCCACCACCAGCCTCGTGGAGATATAATCCTCCACGTCGAGGTCCATCTCCTTGCGCATCTCCTGTATGCGCCTTATGGTCTCCCTTGCATAGCCCATGGCCTTCAGCTCGTCGTTCATCTCAGTGTCGATGTAGACGACCCCGTCCGAGTACTCCGCCGATATTATCTCGTCAGGTAATGACTGGCCGAAGCGTACCATCTCCGCAGTTATCTCCAGCTCTCGGCCGTCGAGGGTAACGCCGAGACCGTCCCCTTCGAGCCTGCCCCTGGCCTCCCCCGGGTCCAGGGAGGCTATCGCCTCCGCCACCTTCGGGGCATCGCGCTTGAAGGCCGGTCCCAGGGCAGCCATCACAGGCTCGATGGTCGGCATAACGCCCTCCCAGGTCTCGCCCGGTCGCACCAGCTCCACCTCCACGGCATTGGCCTGATCGCCCAGCACCTCGCCGTACAGCCTCAGTGCCTCCTCCGTGGCCCCTGTGGACGATACCACCACCAGCTTCCTGAGAGGCCAGCGCAGGTTCACCTCGGCACGCTGCCTGGCGTTCAGCACCGCCTCGACCATGGAGCGGACCAACTCCATCCCCTCCTCGTACCCCTCCGTCTTTCTCTCATCATGCTGCCCCGGCCTGTCCTCCATGGCCACCGTTACGTGCCGTCCCCAAAGGTTCTGGTATATCTTTTCCGCGATATGCGGCGTGAAGGGAGAAAGTATCATCGAGATCTCAAGGAGAGCGTCATAGAGCGTACGGAAAGCGGCCAGCTTGTCCCGTACCTCGCCCTCCACCCACGTCCTGTCCTTCACTATGCGAACGTACCATCTTGACAGGTCCTCCAGTATGAAATGTTCGAGGGTTCGAAGGGATTTGTGAACGTTGAATTTGTCCAGTTCCTCGTGGGCCAGTCTCTTTGCCCTCTCGAGCCTCGAGTACAGCCAGATGTCCTCGGGTCGGAGATCCTCCCTCAGCTCATCGAAGGTCCATCTCTTGAAGTCGAATTTGTCCAGGGCCATGTAGGTCGTGGAGAACCGATAGACGTTCCAGAGGATATTGAGGGTTCGGTTGGCGTTCTTCACGCCGTCCCACGAGAACGGCAGGTCCTCCCAGGGCGAGTTGGCAATGAGGAGATAGTACCTCAGCGAATCCACGCCGTACCGGTCGATTATCTCCCGGGGCGCCACCGCGTTGCCCTCCGACTTGGACATCTTGCGATAATCCTTGTCCAGGGAGAATCCGTGCATGAGAACCTTCATGTAGGGTATCTTGTCGAAGGCTATGACGCTGGCCCCCAGCTGAGAGTAGAACCAGCCCCGGGTCTGGTCGTGAGCCTCCGTGATCCAGTCGCAGGGCCACCACCTCTCGAATTCTTCCTTGTTCTGGGGATACTTGAGCTGTGCCCACGAACAAACGGCCGAATCGAACCACACGTCCAGAACGTCCGGAACGCGCCTCATCTCATCCCCGCACTTGTCGCAGGCAAAGGTCACGCCGTCGATCCAAGGCCGGTGCAGGTCCATATCCTCGGAATGGCCTTCCCCACTGCTTAGCTCCTCCTGGGAGCCAATGACCTTCCTTTCGCCGCAATGGCATTCCCAGATGGGCAGCGGTATTCCCCAGAACCTCTGTCTCGAAATGCACCAGTCCCGCGTGTTCTGTACCCAGTTGTACTGCCTTGTCCTACCGGCCCAGTCCGGGTACCACTCCGCCCGGAGAATCTCCTCCAGCATGCTCTCCTTGAGCTCCGTTACCTTCAGGAACCACTGGGTGGTGGTCCTGTATGTTATGGGCTCCTTGCAGCGCCAGCAGTGACCGTAACGATGGGTTATCTCCTCCTCCCGCATCAGAGTACCCTTCTCGGCGAGAAGGTCCATTATCTCACGATCGCAGTCCTTCGTGGACCTACCCGCCCATCTTCCCGCATCCTCCGTGAATCGGCCCGCCTCGTCAACCGGGCAGAATGGCGGTAGCCGGTACTCCTTTCCGGTCTCGAAATCGTCCGGTCCGTGTCCCGGTGCGGTGTGCACTATCCCAGTCTTCTCCACGGTAACGTACTCAGCAAGGACGGTCTTGTGCAGCCAGTACAGATCCTTTCTCTCGGGGGCGGTGTGCCAGGGAACCTCATCGAGAAGAGGTTGAACGTATTCCAGACCTTCGAGGTCCAGCCCGTCGTACTTCTCGATGATCTCCATCTCCTGATACCTGCCTACCTTGGCAACGTCCTCGGCCAGCTCCTCCGCCACGTACAGATACTCGCTCTTACCGTCCCTGGTCACCTTCATCAGCACGTATGTGAAATCGGGATGAACGGCCACGCAGATGTCGGCGGGGAGGGTCCAAGGCGTCGTGGTCCATATTACTATGTAATGATCCTCCCTGTCCTTCACCCGGAACTTCACGTAGATGCTGGGATCGGTCTCGTCCCAGTACTCAACCTCGGCCTCGGCAAGTGCCGTCTGGCAGCGCGGGCACCAGGTCAGGACGCGCTCCGCCTGGGTCACGAGATCCCTGCCGTAGGCCCGCTTCAGCGTCCACCAGGCGGATTCGATATAGTAGTTCTCCAGCGTTCGGTATGGATTCTCCCAGTCCAGCCATACACCGAGCTCACAGAACTGTTCCGTCATTTTCTTTTCAGAGCTCAGTGCAAACTCCCGGCATCTCTTGACGAAGGCCCCCATGCCGTACTTCTCTATGTCCTGCTTGTTCTTGAAACCAAGGGATTTCTCCACCTTGACCTCGATGGGAAGGCCGTGCATGTCATACCCGGCCTGGTCCCGGATGTTGAATCCCTGCATACGCCAGTATCGCAGGTACAGGTCCTTCAATATCTTGTTCCATGCAGTGCCCAGATGTATATTCCCGCTTGTGTACGGAGGGCCGTCTATGAAGTACAGGTCCGGGCCGCCAATGTTCTTATCCTTTGTCTTCCAGTATGCATCCTTTTCCTTCCAGTAGGCCTGAACCTCGCGGTCCAACACGCTTGGATCGTATCCCGTACTTACCTGTTCGATCATTGAAAGCCCCCGACATGAGCCGATTCGGCGGGTAATTGAACTACAATATCATCTACGAACGGAAAGAATCCGTTTCCCGCAGTAAAAATGAACCACGGATAAAACCGTTTTGGTGAAATCGCGGGAAAATGAAGCGGCATCTGCGTTTTCGCGCGATACCGCGCACATTGTCAAGCTGAATACTTCGACTTTTTGTCGAAACCTTTCGAGTAACGCCTCGAAAGAACTAAATGTGTCGCAGACACATCAAGGTTTTCACCATTGACAATATAAAAGGCGCTGAGGGAGGGATTCGAACCCCCGTGGCGCGGTGCACCACCGGCTCTCAAGGCCGGCGCCGTTCCTGGCTTAGCTACCTCAGCACTCCGTTTGCGAGGTGTTGGAATCGTGAATATGCGATTCGGGCAACCTGCGGATTTCCGACAGGTGATGAGTGTCGGGAAATAAATTATTTTTGTATCATAAACAGCGAATGTAAGAATTATATACTTGAACCATGGTCTTTCAATGGGTGAGCAGATGAGCATTCTCAGCGACGTGGATATGATCAGGGCCATCGACCGGGGGAATCTGATGATCGACCCCTTCAAGAACAAGAATCTCACGCCCAACGGATACGACCTTTCCGTTGGGGAGGTCGTGATACCCGAGATCATCAAGGAGGCGGACCAGGGGAACATCCTTGTCCCAGCCAAGACGTGGTTTGCCATATCCACGCTGGAGAGGGTGAGGTTCGGTCCCAACCTCGTGGGAGAATGCTGGATACGGACCACCTATGCCAGGATGGGTATCATACCATCCTTCGGGAAGATCGACGCCGGTTTCGAGGGTACGCTGACCCTCAATTTCTTCAACTCGAGCCGGACAGACAAGATGATCGAGGTCGGTGACCGTATAGCCCAGCTCGTCATATCCCGGCTCAGCTCCACGCCCTCCTCACTGTACAGCGAGAAGAGTGGGAACTATCAGGGCCAGGAAGGTGTCGTACTGAACAAGGAACAGCTTCGGAGATGATTGGATTTGACCGAACGGTCGCCCTGTAAGGAATTCGGCTGCTCCCTGTGCTGCCACGAGACCGAGATGACGCTCTCCGGGGCGGACATGACCGAGATAGAGAAGAGGGGGCACAAGGATTTCTCCATTATCAAGAATGGATACACCTATATCAGGAACGTCGATGGTATGTGTATATTCCTCAAGGGAGGGCTCTGTTCCATATACGAATACAGACCCCTTGGATGCCGCTTCTATCCGGTGATATTCGACGAGCAGGACGAAAGGGCCATTCTTGACGATTTCTGCCCACATACGAATTGCTTCGATATCGAGCCGGAGTACCGGGGGATACTGGCAAGGGCCATCGCTTTGGAGGATCAAGAACGGGAAGAACGGATCCGGTCAGGAAGATGGGCGGAATGACCGGTATCCAATTTATATGCCCCTAATATCACGGAATGTCCCTCTTGATGGGGTTCAAAATCACCATGGGCACCATGGCCCCCCTTTTTTTTGATTGGTCAACCACGGGAAAAATAATATCTAAGACAGAACCGTATTTGGATTGGTCAACCGTGGGAAGAACGTAGTTCCCCGGTTAACTCGATCCGTATAGTCCAACGGGTGCGGTTCCATGAAATGGATGACAATGCTATCCACCGTGATCATACTGATCTCCCCATTGGTCCCCATCGGATCATCCTTGGAGGGCAGCGTCAGCGTCAATATCCGGGAGGGACCCTGTGGGCAGGATACGGTGAGCTATCCCGATTACCCGGAGACGGAACATCCCCTTCCCGACAGTAGGGATGGCCCGGGGCGGTCTCTCGTTGAGTCGGATGTCACGGGGGGCAGCTGGTTCGATGGTCTCGAGGACGACGAGGGCATCGCCTCGGCGGAGAATCTCGAGCTCGTGGATGGTTCCGTGAGGCTTTCCTCCCTTCCATGTCCATACTGGCTCGGCCACTGGAGCTTCGACGAGGGGAACGGCAGCCTCGTGAACGACAGCAGCGAAAATGCCAGGCACGGGACCCTTCTGAACATGGAGGAAGAGGACCGGGTGGATGGCTACCTGGGAGATGCGCTTTCCTTCGATGGGAATGACGAACAGGCGGTCCTCCCGTATTTCGATGATCTACGCTCACCCCCGGTCACATGGGAGGCATGGGTATATCCCGAGAGCGTGGACGGGCAGAGGGTGATAGTGGGGCATTACCTCCCGGTCTCATACAACGGTGAATATTTCGGGATCAACGACGGCAAGCTCTTCTTGTACCTGGCATCAGACATACTTCACCAGGAAACGATGGTATCCGATCTCGAGGTGGTCACCGGCCGATGGCAGCGGGTTTCCGTATCGAGGGACCCGAACTCGGTGACGTTCATGGTGGACGACGAATACGAGACCCATCCCGCTACCATCGTGGCGACCAACGAGCTGAATTTCAGCATAGGCGGGATCGCCCCGGGACAGTCCAGTTATTCATATCATGGGATGATAGACGAGGTCTCTTTCTACGACCGCGGTCTCTCTCCGACGGACCTCCGGAACCCGGACCCGTTCCATGAACAAAGCGGTCTTCTGGTATCGCAGCGGGTGGAACTGCCCTCGGGTTCCCGATGGTCCCGTCTATCCCTCGACAAGCTCGAGGCAGGGGCGACGGAAATAAACGTATCCGTTCTGGATGCGGATACGGGTGAGAACATTCCCGGTTACAGCAACAGGACTGAACCCGGTTTCGAGATAGGGAATATCACGACACGAAATCTGAGTTTTCGAGCCAGCTTCAACGGGAATGGCTCTAACACCCCCGTTCTCGATTCCTGGGGTGCGGAGTGGACGGCGGAGAATGCCTGGAGGGATGGTTTCACGGGGATCGGGCGACAGCTCTCTCCATTCTCCCCGGACAATGATACCATGGCCCTTTGGCATTTCGACGAGGGAGGGGGAAACGTCGCAGAGGATGCCAGCGGCAGCTCCAACAACGCCACCTTCGAATGGCTGGGACACGAACCCGGAAGCGGATGGTGCGGCGGGCGTTTCGGAGGGGGCATCTATCTGGATGGAGACGACGATTTTGCTGTCGTTGAGAGCGGGATCGACCTTGCCGGAAGGTCCTTCACCCTGGAGGCATGGGTGTGGGTGGCGGTGGGGGACGGTAACCAATTCCTGGGGGGGGAGGGTCGTGCCTTTTGGGGGGGGGGACTTCACGTTGGTTTGAGGGACAGCAACGCCTTCACCTTCGCGTTCTACAACAACGATCTCGACACCGCCGATAGTTTCTTGTCCAGGGTCTGGCAGTATTGGGCCTGCACATACGACGCAGCAAGCGGAGAGAGGAAGATATATCTCGACGGCAGGGGGGTGGCAGAGGATGTGGCCGGACCGTTCACGGGGAGCGGGCCATTCTACATGGGACGAGCTCCCTGGGGTGGGAATTTTCACGGCATCATCGACGAGGTAAGGATTTCCCGGATTCCCCGCACCGGCGAGGAGATACGGGATGTTTTTACACGTGGAGTTGCCATGGAGAACGGACGGGCAATACTGGCGCTGGCCGAGCAGGAACCCGATGCTGGCTGTGTGGGACTCTGGTCGTTCGAGGAGGGAGAGGGAAATACCACGGAAGACCTATCGGCGGAGGAGAACCGGGGCAGCATCGACGGAGCCCGCTGGGCGGCGGGCCTGTTCGGTCGATCCCTCATGTTCGACGGTGACGAAGAGGTGGATTGCGGAAATGACGAGAGCCTCCGCAGTGCTGAAACAACGGTGGAATGCTGGATCAATCCCTCAGATTTCGAGAAGAACTACCAGACCATTGTGGCAAAATCCACCAAGGACCAGGACGGCTACGCCATTCTCATGCACGACCGGGGCATCGTCATCGAGTATTCCACCAGCGGCTTTCACCGCAGCATACAGAAGACGAACTGTCTCGAGCCGGGGAGATGGTATCACCTGGCCCTCACGTACAGCCAGGATTACATGAGGGGCTATATAGACGGCCAGGAGTTCAACCTCATCAACTATCACATGGAGCCACCCACATCCCGGCCGCTGACCATCGGCAGTGGATACGACACAGGGGGGGTGGACGGAACCCAGGGTTTCCACGGCCTTATAGACTCCGTGCAGGTGTATGACAGGGTTCTCTCGGCACGTGAGATCCGCAGGCATTCCTACATTCACAGGGACAACGCCACCCTGTGCTCGGAGGTCATCTCCGTTCCCCCCGGAAATTCCTGGGAAGCCATGCACGTATCCACTATTCTTCCGTACGGAACATATCTCAACGTATCCGTATGCGATGCGGCAACGGGCGAGGAACTCATCAATATGACGGGACGGAGTGAGGATCGTACCACTCGCTTGTTAGCCATTCACATCCTGGAGCACTCCGACATATATCTCGAGGCTCGCTTCACAGCCAACCGGAATGCGTCCCCGATACTCCTGAACTGGGGCCTGAACTGGACCCTTATCACCGAACCTAGTCTCATCTCCGAAATTGGCAACCAATCTCTCGAAGAGGATTCCCATGATGCCCATGTCGTGGACCTTTCACTCCATTTCCACGATGCCTATGCTGTTGCGGGGGAAACGCAGTTCCAGCCCGTCAACCTATCCGACCCCGGACAGATGAACCTCTCGTTCAACGGGACGTGGCTCGTCGTCGATTCTCTTGCGGAGAATTACACGGGAACGATCTCGCTTGCCATCAGGTGCACGAATACCTACGAGCTGTGGACGCTTTCAAATCCTTTCAATATCACTATCATTGGGACCGAGGATCCGCCGGCCTGGATCCTGCCGCTTCCCACGGTGGAGCTCGACGAGGATACCAACGTAACAACGAACTGGAGCCTCTCGGATTACTCCCTCGAGGCCGACGGGGACGAGTTGAGCTACTCCGTTGCCAGCTCGAGCGAGGTCGTTAAAGCCTCCGTGGATCCCGAGCACAGGTTGTCCGTGAACGCAACCGACGATTTCTTCGGTAGGGCCGAACTCTCAGTCTCAGTGTCTCAGACGAACAACGGATCCATCATGGCAAGGAACGCGACCGTGGCCGTCATAGTTAACGCCGTGAACGATCCGCCCTGGACCGAGCTGTTATCACCCGTCAACGGCCATATCCAGAGGAATTCCGGGGTCACGCTTCAATGGAATGGATTTGACCTGGACGACGATAAGGAGGATCTGAGCTATGACGTGTACCTGGGGGAGGAGCCGTCTCCTTCCCTTCACAAGGAGGGCGTAAGCGGCGACACCATGATCATCGATGATCTGGAGAGCGGACGGACATATTACTGGCACGTGATAGCCCATGACGGCAAAGCGCACGGAAGTTCGAGGAACGGAACGTGGAACTTCACGGTCGATCCGGATCATTTCGTGCCTAATACTGAACTCGTCTCGCCCGGCAACGCCACCGTGATCAATACGACCACGGTCAATCTCACCTGGGAGCTTCGTAGGCCAGGGGTGGGAGCGCTGAGCTACAGGTTATACGGCGGCCCATCCCCCAGTTCACTGGGCGAGATACATCATACCGATATGAGATGGTACGTGCTCCGGGGCCTTCGGGACGGAATCTCCTACTACTGGACCGTCATCCCGGTGGCGGGAGGCGTGGAAGGGATATGCCCGAGCGGCGTATGGCATTTCAAGGTCAACAAATCATTCGATTCGGCCGATCTCATAAAGGTGAAATTCGAGCCGGCTTCCGTCGAGTTGGAGCAGGGGGAGAGCGCCATGATCAATATGACCCTGAACAATACGTCAGGGGATGTCGTTACAGCTCGGATCCGTTCCGTGGGAAACCTCTCGGGTCTGGTTCATTTGCCGGGAAGTATAGTGGTCGGGCCTCGAGAAGAAATAACCGTCGGGGTTCGTATTTCCAATACATCGATACTGCTTCCGTCGGATTACGTGGTCTCGATAGAGGTATCCCATCCAGGGGGATGGAGAACCTTCTCGTTTCCCTTGAAGATCACGGAGAAAGACCCGAATCCCAACGGTGGCAACGGCAGCGGCGCCGGTGCCGGAAGCACCGTGAGTGGGCTCTCGGACAATCTACCTCTTATAATCCTCGTCTGCGCTCTCTCCATGGCCCTCGCAGTGATCCTGATATTCTTTCTCAGAAGGTCACGCAAGGATGAAAGCAAGGAAGAAGCGCCGGATGACCACCGTGCAGGGAAGCCGGAAGCCAAAGGAGCCCTCCGGGTGGAGGACACTCCCCGAACGGGAGGGATACGGGGGCCGCCTTTGGCGATGGAATCTCCTAATGAAGTGCAATTTGCCCCCGAGCTCGCCCCGGACGGTTATTCATACGTTCCGTCATCCGTCCCGGGCTTACCGGATGCTACCGCCGAGTCCGCCGGCATCCCGGCCGGACCTACAGCCGTGCAGGATAGAGCCCCGGCTTCCTCCCAGTCGGGTAACGAGGGATTATCGTGGTCGCCGGAGCCAATGCCAAAGGGACCGCAGATAGTCGGGGTCACAGGGGGCTTCGCGATACGCGACATATTCCTCATCTACGTGGACGGGGGCCTCGTCGAATCCGCATCATTCGAATCCCATCTCAGGGAAAGCATGGACCAGGACATCATGAGCGGAATGCTCACGGCCATTACCGATTTCATCAAGGATTCCTTCAAGGAGGATTCCGGAGCATTGAAATCTCTGGAGTACGGCAAGATGAACATCTATCTCGAGAGGGGGGTGGGAATGTACATCGCCGTGGTGTTCCAGGGCAATCCTCCTGAGGAACTGCGGGAGAAGATGAGATGGCTGCTCATACGCCTCTGGAAGGAATTCAAGTACAAGCTCAAGGTATGGGACGGAAGCATGGACGGACTGGAAGGGCTTGAGAAAATGCTGCTGTCGATCATGGAAGAGGTTGAACCGGAGGAGGAGATGACGGCATCTCCGGCCCCGTCAAGCGCCAGCCCGGCCGATAGAGTACCTATCCTTTCAAAGGCGGAAAAGGCGGTAATGTGCGGTATATGCATGGGTGTGGTGAAGCCCGGCCTTGTGATACTCAACTGCCCGTGCGGAGCAAAGTATCACAAGACATGCGGCGATCGTGTGGACAATTGTCCCAAGTGCGGTATATCGCTGACCGGGGCAAAGAGTGAAGAGGAAGCGGGAACCATGGCGAAAGAAACGGTTGTGGAGCCCGTCGAGGAGCACATCGAGGAGCTCATTGACGACCCTGTCGGAGCGGCGGATCCGGTCGGAGAGCCGGTATTTCCCGATTTCCCCCCGTCTGGGCCGTACTCGGATTCCATCCCTTCCGAGGTCGGATTGGATACTATCTTCGATCTTGCCGCTGCACCTCCCACCTATGGTACCCCGAAGGATATCGCTCACCCCGAGATGCCTCCTCCGCCCGATGTCGGGAGTGCCGGAAAAATAGTCCCCGATCCCGATGCGGAGGTCCCACTGCTTCCGGAAGAGACTGAGAGCCGGAAGGCTGCCGATGAGTTCAAGATCAATGTATGAATGTGTAATGTGTAAATGAGAGAAAGATCCATGGAATCCAGGAACATAGGTTTGGAAACGGATATCGCCGGAGGCCGGAAATGAGCAAGATCCCATCGCTGCTGCTGTCCATCATTCTCATTGGGAATGTAATCCTTATCGCAGAAACGGTTCGGCCCGAGAACGATCCTCCGGAACTGCCGGTTGAGATATTGTACCCGGGAACATTCGAATCCGATGGAAGTGAGCTCACGGAGCCTGACACCGTGGACGTGGAAGGACCCGGTAATTCCCGTTATGCAGCCGGCGGTCGAGGAGCAATTTATGATCACGGTGAGCTCGGCGGGTCGTGGCATAACGAACTGATCGACCGTGTTGGCATCGAATATTTGAACGATACGGAGGTATCCGGCGGGAGGGCGGGATTGAGGTTGTGGGATATCAAGCCGGACGGCGATTGTGCCGGGCTCTGGCATCTTGACGACGGGACCGGAGCCAACGCCGCCGATAGCAGCAACAACGGAAACGACGGCACGGTGAACGGAGGTCTCTGGTCACCCGGCCGGTTCCGGACCGGCCTGCATCTCAACGGGGAAGGAGACGGGGTGACGGTCAGGTCATCCGCCTCTCTGAACATCACGGGGGAACTCTCCCTGGAAGGCTGGGTGAACGGGTCCGAGCTCTCGCGGTGCGACTCGGTGATCTCCAAGAGTACCTATTCCCTGGGGACGAACAGCGAGGGTAGGGCAACATTCGAGGTATTGGAGGGGCATGAGGCGCTGGGACGCCCCGGGGACATCGGACATTTCGCGTACTGCATGGTACCATTCGACGGCAAGTTGTGGGCCGGCACGGATGACGGGGGTAAGGTGTACTGCTGGGACGGTAGCGGTCAATGGGTGGAAGTTGGCAAACCCCACGACACGGACAAGGTTTTCTCAATGGCGTCGTACAATGGCAAGCTGTATGCCGGTTCCGGCAAGCGGCCGAAGGTCTACCGCTACGACGGTGGGACGACATGGACCGAGGTGGGCCAGCTGGATGACTGCGATCACGTCATCTCCCTTGCTGTCTACCGGGGTGATCTCTATGCCGGTACCGAGGGATACGCCAGCGTGTACCGTTACGAAGGGAACGGGAACTGGGTTCGATCCGACCAGCTGGGGGACGACGAGAACGACGAAGCCTATTCCCTGGCAGTATTCGGCGACAAGCTCTTCTGCGGCACCAGGTCACCGGGCGTCGTCTGGAGCTTCGACGGACAGACCTGGGTGAATTCGGGCCAGATAAGCGATAACAACGTGGAGACCCTCACCGTGTACGATGGAGAACTCTATGCGGGAACCTATCCCGACGGGGACGTCCATCGCTATCTGGGAGGCGATCAATGGACCTCGGTGGGAAAGCCCACTGGCGAGGACGCATCGGTCAGCCTTGCTGTGTATGCTGGACGACTCTACTGCGGCACCTACCCGAACCACGGCCTATACAGATACGACGGGGGGCAGTCCTGGACGGAAATCACCTCCCTTTCGGGGGTCAAGTTCGATTCCCTGGCAGCCTTCGACGGTAAATTGTACGCAGCCGGTACGGACGGGGATGTGGTAACCGTGGGAGACGGCCTGGAACTTCTCTCAAGTTCCACCGTGGATACCGGAAATTTCACACACTTGGCAGCCACCTACAACGGCACGACGGCAGTCCTTTACGTGGACGGGGAATACGATTCCTCCGTGAACAGGTCAGTCACGCTCGGAACTAGCGCGCGGCACCTTTCCCTGGGCGGTTCGGGGGATTCCCGGTTCGGGGGACGGTCGGGATCCGGTGAGGACCATCTGCGCGGAACCCTCGATGACTTTGCCGTATGGGACCGGGCCCTGTCAGCAAGTGAGGTCCGCTCCCGCCAGAGGCTGTTCGCAGAAGCCGGAAATATCACCAGCAAGTCCATAACGCGGCCTCGTGGAATGAACTGGACCCGGTTAACCTTATCGTGTGAAACGCCTCCCGGAACCGAGCTCAGATTCACTCTAGTCAATGCCTCGTCGAACGAGACCATCCCCGGCTTCGCAGATATGGACGCGCGCGAGGTGGACATCTCCGGTGTTCCGGATGGGGAAATAAGGTTACGGGCGCATCTTTCAGGTGGTGGAGATCTAACTCCTTTCCTTGACTCGTGGAGCGTGGAATGGAAGAGGGCGGATGCATGGTGGGACGGATTTGCGGGCAACGGAAGCCTTGCCGGGAGCGAGGATATCATTTACCACAATGCCAGTGCCATGCCCCGGTACCGCGAGCTTACCGGCCGTAATATCACCGCCTCCTGGAACATGGCCGAAACGGAGGGTTTCCTCGTTGGAGATTCTTCAGGAAAGGGGCTTCACGGCGTTCTGAGGAACATGGAGGAGGGCGACTGGAAAGAGGGGATAATGGACGGGGCCCTGGACTTCGACGGAGCCGACGAGTACGTTGACCTGGGGGCCGCCCACCGTCTCGATATAGGAGTGGACGACTTCACCTTGGAGGCATGGGTCAATACCACCGATGCAGGCCCTGTATCGGTCATATTCTCCAAGGGCAATGCGAACCAGGAGGGATATATCTGGGGCCTTTCCGGCGGCAAGATGTCCCTTTGGGCACTGACGGAGAACGGATGGGCGCAGTATACAGGAACAGGTGCGTACGGCGACGGTAGATGGCATCACCTGGTCCTTACCAGGGAGGGGACGGCCCTCCGAATGTACGGGGACGGCACTCTGGACGTGGGAAAGACCCTTTCGGGCTGGGAGATACTCGGTTCATCGGATTGGAATGCTCGGATCGGAGGCGTGGCGGGCCAGGATTGGAATTACTCCGGGCTCGTGGACCGTCTGACCGTATACCATAGGGCCCTTTCCGCGAACGAGGTCGAGAAGAGCTCCTTCGCCTTCTCGGAGAACGCCTCGCTGCGCTCGAAAAGCGTGCTCGTCCGTGCAAATAACACATGGGACGCGTTCAGGTTCTCGAGAACCGTGCCCCCGGGAACCTGGCTGAACGTGACCATCTTCGAAGGGGATACCGGAGAGGTTATCTGGTGGGACAACGGCACGGCCCCGGAGGGGACCGCGGACATGTCCTTCCTGAACGTGCTGGAGACGTCCTTGCTCTTTTTCGGCGCACGTTTACACTCTGACGGCCCTTCTGCCCCCGCCCTCCTGAGCTGGGGTATCAACTGGACGCCATACGAGCAGCCAAGATTGATCTCTGACCTTCCGAATATAACTCTTCTGGAGGATACCCCCGCGTTGGACATCCTCGATATTTCCAATCACTTCCGGGACGTGTACGGCTTTATATCGTCACCTAGCTATAACCGGTCGCAGCCGTCGGACGGGAAAAACATCTCCCTCGCTCTCGACGGATCGATGGTATCCGTGATACGCCTGGCGGATAACTGGACGGGGATGGTGGTGGTGAACTTCAGCTGTACCAATCTCTACGGGCTTCGCGCCCTTTCCAACGATGTCATCATTCGGGTCCGGGGATCGAACGACGTACCCTGCTGGAAGGCAGCTCCGCCCTCCGTGGAATTCGATGAGGACGGTAATGAAACCACCGATTGGTCGCTGGACGATTATGCATTCGACATCGAGGGGGACGAACTGGCATTCGGGGTGCAGGCGGAGGATGACAATATCTCGGCCAGCGTTGACGGGGACGGGCGGATCTCCGTGGAGGCCGAGAGGGATTATCACGGGAATTCCCAGATGTCCGTGTGGGCCTACGAGATCCATAACCAGACTTCACGAACGCGGAATTTCACCGTGGAGCTGATAGTCAACTCCGTGAACGATCCCCCCCAAACCGTTCTGCTGCTGCCGGAGGACGGGGCGGTAATAGGGGATCCGACGGTGGAGCTGGACTGGGAGGCGCATGACGTCGACCATTCCCCGGAGGAGCTTCGATACGACCTCTACCTTGGCAGCCACGGTGAGCCAGCCCTCTATTGCAGTGACATCACCGGCACGAACTTTTCCCTGGACAGCCTCGAGAGCGGCATTGAATACCGCTGGTACGTGCTGCCGAGAGATCCCGAGAACACGGGTGGCTGCCTGAACGGTACGCGGCGCTTCAGCGTCGATCTCGACGTATCCGTACCCGAGGTTCGCCTTCTCTCGCCTCCCGACGGCTTCGTGCTCCGTGGAACGGAGATGAATGTTACCTGGGAGCTGCTCCCCTGGAACGGGACCGAGCCGGTCTTTAGCGTATACGTCGGTACGTCCCCGGACGGACTGAAGAAATACGGCAGTACCATGGAGAACAGGTATCACATCACGGGGCTCGACGATAATACGACGTATTACTGGAAGGTGGTTCCCGTCGCTGGCTCCCTGCAGGGAAGATGCGCCAATGGAACCTGGCATTTCTCGGTGGACCTTTCCGTGGAGAGGAGATACGACCTGAGATGCGAGCTGGAACTGAATAACCTCACGCTAAGGCCGGGGGGGGAGCATGTATTCAATGCCACCCTTGAGAACGCAGGCAACGTACCGTGTTCCATCCGGGTCAGCGCCGAGGGCCTTCTGTCCGGATTCCTCGGATACCGAAATGAGGTGGAACTGGGTCAGGGTGAGGTTGCGAAGATACGATTCAGACTGAACCTGTCCCCGCATATCGTGGCTGGAGATTACGTCATTGTCATAAGGGTGGAGCACGAAGAAGGAAATTTCTCCTTCCCGGTGAGGGTTATCCTGATCACGAATGGAGGCTCTCTCATTCCGGAGGATGACGACGATACGCCAGAAGGAGGGGGTTCCTCCGGAACAGGGACAGGGGAGACCAAGAGCACACTGTCTCTGGCGCTGATGGCGGCCGCGGCCGTTCTCGGTCTGCTCATAGTGTTGTTCCTCATTCTCCTTTTGAAGAAGCGTAGAGGGAAAATTCACCGGCGGACGGGAACGGGGAGAGTTCCGGGACCTGCAGTACCGAGGACTGCGGCGGGGAGCCGAAAGACTGAGGTTCGGGGAAAGTCAAGCCCGATGGACGCTTCCCCGTCTTCCTTTTCGGGTGGAGTGGAGGAAGTTGCATCGGGCGAATCTCCTGGCATGACGACAACTCCAGGTCGAGGCGTTGGAATAAAGTCACGAGGCGCGGGGGAGGGAGACGGCGCGTCCATCCCCTTGAATGGGAAAATGTCGGGGGCAGCACCACCGGCAACGCCACCTGCACCACCGATCGGGGGCGGACGGATGCCACCGGAGGGTACGGAGGGAAGCGGAGCAGCTGGTACTATCGCCCCGGAGGAGGGAGCGGAACCTTCGTTTGCCAGGCCTCCGGCCCCGGCTCCGGGCGGAACGCCGGCCGGGACCGTGCGCAGGACCCACGGACCGAAGGTACTGGGGGACGAGAAAGGCTTCGAGCTGACCGACGTATTCCTCGTATACGTTGACGGACGCCTCGTGAGGTCGGCGCATTTCCTTGCGGAGGAAGGGCCCGGTCTCGACGACGAGGCAATGGGAAATCTTCTCGGCGCCATCACCGATTTCATAAGTGATTCCTTCACGGAGGAAAAGGGGGCTCTAAAAGCGCTTCAGCACGGAAAGAAGAACATCTACCTCGAGAGGGGGGTGGGGATGTATCTGGCGGTGGTATTCCTGGGCGAGCCATTGCCCGAACTCCGGGAAAGGATGAGACACCTCCTCATAAGGCTATGGGAGAGATACAAGTACAAGCTGAAGGTCTGGAACGGCACGACGGAAGGCCTGGAAGGCCTCGATGACATGCTGAGGGCCATCCTGGACAAGGGGTCGTCCGGAGAGGAGGCGGATGAGCAGGAGCCCGCCCACATCGGAGAGGAAATGTCACCGTCCAGGGGGAAGGTAGTGGCGGCCATTGCCTCGGAATCGGCAATGTGCGGTATATGCATGGGAGTGATAAAAACAGGACTCGTCTTCCTAACGTGTCCCTGCGGCAAGAGGTACCACAAGGCCTGTGGAGACCGGATGGGCGAATGCCCCGTCTGCGGGCTTGACCTGTCCTTCGAAAGGGCCATTATGGTGGGGGATATGCCGGAACCGGAGCTGCCCGGACCCAACCAGGAGCAGGGATTTCTGCCATCGGGAGAGATGCTGCCGCCCCCGGACGAGCAGGAAGATGATGGGCAGAAGCCAGAGCAGGCGGAGATCAAGGGCCCCATGGCGGAGGAGTTTCGGATAGACATTTGAAACAACGACAAGAACGCGTTTTCATCGAAAGTAAACAATAGATCCAAGGATGAGCGGTATGACGGAGACATGCCAGGGCCGTGAAAGCCCGTGCTCGAGGGAGTTCAATCCTGAAACGGGCATGAGCGAGAATAAACATGCCATAGAGGTGGACGAGGACACGGGGCGGATGCGATCGCGTCCCCAGATCTTCTCCCTCGAGGTGAGCAACAGGTGCATCCTCCGCTGCACTATGTGCGGTTTCCATTCCATCCATCGGGAGGAGAGGGTGCCCGGGTCGGACATGAACGAGGATATCTACGAACGCGCCCTTCCCTTCGTAGGAACTGCCGAACTAGTTCCTCTGTGCGGGGGTGGCGAGCCACTGCTCCACCCGGATCTTGAGGACATGGTCCGCAGGGTGAGCGAAAGAGGCGTGCCCACGGTGATAACCACCAACGGCATACTCCTCCATCGAAAGAGGGCCGGTGGACTCATGGATGCCGGTCTGACATACGTGGAGTTCTCCGTGGACGGTATCGCCTCGTACCAGGGAATAAGGGGTGTACCTTTTGAGACCCTGGAGACGAACATCCGGGGACTGGCCGCACTGAAGGAGGAAAGAGGGAGCAGAACACCCATAATCGATCTGTCATATACCGCCATGAAGGACACCCTGCCCGAGCTCATAGGTATCCTGGAGCTGGGCGCCGGGGTCGGGGCAAGGGAGGTACGGGTTCAGCCGCTGCAGGTATTCTTCGAACCTCTCCTGTCCCAGAACATCTACCTGGAGCCCGAGGAGAGCATCGAATTGCTCGAAAAGGCCCGGGCGCGGGCAAGGGAGCTGGGGATCAAGCTCTGTGTGAGAAGGGCGTCCCTTGCGGAGGACAACCGTTACGGGGACGATGAGAGGTCGAATCGACTTCTCATGAGATACGGATGCCTGGAGCCGTTCAATTCACTCACCGTGAGGGTGGACGGCAGCATTCAGGTGTGCTGTGCCGGACTGACCCTCCCCTACAATCTGCGGGAGAGCGGGCTGGATGAGATATGGAATTCGAAAGAGATGAGGGAGCTGAGGCTTGGGCTCATCACGGGAAAACCGGCAGCTGCCTGCAGGGAATGCGCGCTGGTGGCCGGATCGGCGAAGAACCAGGTGAAGCTTCACAGGAAGGCATCCCTCCGGGAGTTCGTCAGACTGGAAAGATCCGCCCTTCGTGAATATCGGGATCACATAAGAAAAAGGGGGATAATAATGGGCAACCTCGACGCGGTCAGAAGGCTCAGGCGCGAGCTGGGGGGCGAGAGCGGATGAGTGGAAAGGGGGCGAGGCTAGAGGACGAGCCCACCGATGCCGAGATAGCCAGGCGCATCAGATGGTACAACTTCTTCAAGAACCTGCCGGGAGAGCTTGCTTCCGGGGCCAGAAAGAGGTACGCGCCGTTGATGGGGGCAAGGCCGGGAAGGATCGATCGGGGTGTGACCTTCTTCTACACGGAATACGGGCTGGACCGGCCTCCCCGGGTGACCATTGGGGAGGGCGTTATTATCCGGGAGAGGACCGCCTTCGCCGGCAGGATAGTACTGGGAAGCAACGTGAGGCTGGGGCATATGGTATCGTTCTGGGCCATCGGCGGGGAGGAAAACGTGATAGAGGTCGGGGACGGCACCGGGATCGGGCCGTTCACAGTGATAATGACCCGTTTTCACGAGTACAGGGACGGGGATCGGGATTTTCTGGACCAGGGTTCGCGGGAGGGCCTGCCGGTCATCATAGGCAAGGACTGCTGGATAGGACTTCGAAGCATAGTCCTTCCGGGGGTCACGATCGGAAAAGGGGCTGTGGTGGGGGCCGGTTCGGTGGTGACCAAGGACGTGCCGCCGTACAGGGTGGTGGCGGGAAATCCGGCGAAGCTCATAGGGAAGCGCAGGAGGATGGAAACGCCATGAGGGGCTATGACGTTGTAGTGGTGGGCGCGGGACCGGGGGGCGCGGTGGCGGCGGAAGCGGCTGCGGCCCAGGGAGCCTCGGTGCTGCTGCTGGACAGGAAGAGGGAGGTGGGTATACCCGTCATCTGCGGGGAGCTGACATCCCACGGCACGCTCCGGGAGTTCGATATCGATCCGGACGGGCCCTGCATAGCCAGCGTGATGGACCGGATAGAGATGACCTTTCCGGGCGGGCGGGTGCTCGATTTCAAGGGGGTGCGACTTGCGACCCTGTACCGGGGCCGCTTCGAGAAGTTACTGGTGGAGCGCGCGGTGGAAGGGGGCGCCGAGCTGCGGCTCCGTACAATGGTGACGAGGGTCACGGAAAGGGGAGCGAGGCTCAAGGGGGGAAAGGAGATACCGGCGAGGATAATAATCGCGGCGGACGGCGTTAAGAGCACGGTTGGAAAGAGCGTGGGAATGACGAGGACGCCGCCCAGGGCCGACCTGGGCAGGGCATCGAAGTACATGGTGGAATCGCCGGATATCGAGGGGGACGTGGCCCGTTTCTTCATCGGTGAGGAGGGCGTGCTTGGATACGCATGGGTACTGCCGAAACGGGACGGACTGGCCAACGTGGGCATAGGCACGCTGGGGGACGTGCGCGGGGATATGAGGCCGCTCCTGGATCGTTCCATCGACAGGCTGCTGCCAGCGTCCAGAAGGCGGGATTACACGGGGGGATGTCTTCCTCTGTCGCTCCCGCCGCAGCGAACCGTTTTCCGCAACGTGATGCTGGTGGGGGATGCCGCCTTCATGGTGAACTCGGTGGGTGGCGCGGGTATTCGCAATGCCATGGTGGCGGGGAGGATAGCCGGTGAGATGGCGGGAAGATGCTGTGCGGGGGGGATGCCGATGTCGTATCTCCTGGGCTACGAGGACAGGTGGAGAAAGAAGATATATCCGCGTCTTCGGGTCAATCATGTGCTGAAATCCATGATGTGGCACTCCAGGAGATCGGTGGAATGGCTTTATCCGGTCATGGCACCGCTGGCGGAGCTCTCCAACATGGCGCCCGGGTTCCTGAAATGGCTTCAGAGAAGGCAGCACAGCGGGTGATCTGGATTTTATCGGACGAGTCGGTCTATCTACCGCTCCTAGCTACCCCTCTCGCATGCAGCTGCAATGAATCGATTATTCCTTTAAGGCCATCTCGTGCAAAGTATGAAATCCTACGGTGTAAGTATAGATGATAATGGGATTCCTGGGCTGGCTACGGGAAAAAATGAATGACGATACGATGGATGACTCATTTGTACAACTTGAAGAAGATTTCATCGTGGAATGGAACGTCTGGGCCCTCGACAATGAATATCAAATTCTCACGGAAATTCCCGGCGAGATCCTGAAAACCTCTCAAAAATCCCCCTTTTTGAAGTGCGACAGATCCAGGATATTTTATCCCCTGATGAAGGAACATGATCGATTCAATGTGTATTCATTCTATCTGGAAAAGGAATTCGGCAGCTTTTTCTCATCTTCAAAACACACCTATAACTGTCTGGTGGCCGCGGTCGGGATCGATCTGGGAGATGGTCTTCTGGAAATGGAAGCGGAATTGAAGGATATGATTGGCAGGGGGAAGAAGTGCCTTATCTCCATCGGCAGCGATCTGAAAAAATATTCATTCAAAATATACGGAGAACCCGAGGATTTCGTAAAGGATTTCTTTACCGATAAAATGACCGAGCTTTTCAAAACCTTCGATAATATCCACATGAGCTACGTTGATGGGTACTTCTTTCTGATCAGGCCGACACCCAGAAAATTAGATTCAGGTGTTGCTCGAGCAGATTATGTTATGAATAGATTTGCTCCCGGAGCTTACTCTGTCCTTGACTTGAGATGTCACAGAACATGGGACGTCCAGGGTGTGAAATGGGTGGGGGAGATCGTTGACCAACTGGACCGTGATTCGAAAAAGTAAAGATCACACCCGGGAATTACAGTTCGATAATCGTCCTAATTGGGTTCGAACATCGTCCTACAAACATTATATAGACTTATCCTATTATGTTCATATCAATAGGTGTGAAGAACATATGTTAGGCCGGTATCTGATCGTGATCACTCTCTTCCTGATCACACATGCATGTCAATCAATGGCAACAAATCCTATGGATGGCAACGATGCTTATGCAGATCCCGATCATGATGGTATTCCAAATATAATTGAATATGAATGGAACACCGATCCCTTGAATCCCGATTCGGATAATGACGGCCTACCGGATGGCTTTGAGATCATGTACCGTGGAAATAGATATATTACCGAAGGATTGAATCCAATGGATCCCGCTGATGCATATCGAGATTACGATTGGAACACTGTAGAATATATCCCTGGAGAAAATGGCTCGATTGGCAAATACACAACTCTGCCCTATACAAATTACGATGAATATTTACGAATGAATATCGATGGCAAATGGTCCCCTTCAAACCCATTAAGCGGAGACACGGATAGCGACGGTATTCTCGATCCGGATGATCCTTATCCTTGTACATTATTCTGTGATAACCGAAATGAAAGTCACGACCAAGAGATAACTAAAGAAGGAAATGAAAACCGATATGAAATAATAATCAAATTGAATGAAATTGATGGTGAGAATAACAAAACATGTAAAAATATCGTATTCAGGAGAGGTGAAATGTTGATGTTAGACTTCGATATCGGAATCCAAGACGATCCATCAACATCATGTTTCCCAGAGAGTTTCCCTGGAGCACCATTTAATCTTAGCATGATCTGGATTAACATTTATTTCATTAATGCACCAACACTATGTACAGAATTGGATGGTCATTTAGATGAAATAAAGGGAAACAGCAAGTTATCGACCCGTATCAATATACCTGAAATGAACGACATCGTTCGAATTGAAGGCGATATGAGATATTATAATGTCAGAATCCAGACAACCGTTCCCGATGGGATGGTTTTAGAAAATACTGCTATTTGGGCATCTATAAATATCGAAGATCAGGATTTGATCCCATACGGTGATGATTGGTTTGTATCTTGTTAATTGGAATCATATGTTGTCTTATATGAAGTAGATTTTCAAGATTATATGCCTGGTGAACAGGGGTCCCTTCTCGTTATAATCAAAGACACGTTCAGAAGTCACTCCCTTCTTATTTTAACGAAAGTGATAACAGCGGAAGCTACGAGGAAGGCTGCCAGGATCAATGATGCCTTGAGGTTCCATCCGTAACCCAACCAGGCGTCCTGCACCACAGTAGTACCATGCCACAGGGGAAGGCATTTACCTATATTCTGCATCACAGAGGACATCTTATCTCGCGGTGGTGCTGCTCCGGAGATGACATACATCAAGAGGAACATCGGCATGCCCACGGCCTGAGCCGCCCTTGCCGATGGAAGAAGGAAACCCAGACAGATGCCGATGGATATGAAGCATAGAACCGAGAGCAGTGATCCGAGCACTACGAAAACCGCAGAATCTGGCGCTGTGACATCATATAGCAGTACCGCGGGGATCAGAAGGATCGCAATACAGACAAGGGAGATCATGAATCCCACCACCATCTGGCTGGTGAACAGTTCCTTGAAGGACATGGAAGAAGCCTGCATTCGGCGGAGTATCCCACGCTCGCGGTACGCCGCCAGGTGGACGGGGATCGCGATAATTCCAACACCGGCAATGACAACCCCCACGTATGCCGGGGCATAGTAATTGATCGCATCCACATTACGAAAGGCGCTACTCGCACCCTCGCTGCCGAAGACCTCGCACATTACCAGAAACATCATCAGCGGCATGATAAGCGTGAATATCAGGGTTATGGGTTCACGCATAAAGAGTTTCAGCTCCATAAGTATCAATTTGGACAATGAGCCCATTTTATCCCCCCCTGCCATTTTTCTCTGTACGGGTGATCTTGAGATATACATCCTCCAGCGTCGGTTGCTTAACGTGTAGATCCTCGGGGACAATTCCACGTTCCTTCAACTCGGATGCCAGATGAAAGAGTCCTTGACCGTCCCCTTTCACCTCGATTATGGATCCCCGCCTTTCAACATTATCGACGTGTGGAATTTCATCGATCCAGGAAATATCTTTGATTTCAGTGCTGAATGTGGTCGTGGTCTTTGCGTAGGTATTGATCAGCTTCTGGGGGGAATCCAACTTGACGAGCTTCCCGCCCTCGATTATAGCCACCCTGTCGCATAGGTTCTCGGCCTCTTCCATGAAATGAGTCACCAGGATAACCGTGGTCCCGGTATCCCTGATCTTTCTGATGAGTTCCCAGGCCGTCCTCCGTGCGGAGGGATCCAGACCCGTTGTCATCTCATCGAGGAATACAATTATTGGATCGTTCAACAATGCCAAGGCCACGAACAACCTCTGCTTCTCCCCTCCGGACAGCTTTCCGAAGTACGTATCGCTCTTCTTGACCAGCCCCCATTGTTGTATATGTGTATGCCAATCGGTGCCTCCAGGGATAAGCGAGCTGAAAAGGTCGAAAGCTTCCCAAACCTTCATCTTATCCGGTAGGGCGGATTCCTGAAGTTGAGATCCGATCTTGTGTCTCAGTTCCTGTTTTTGCTTATCGGGATCCAGGTCCAGGACCCGAAGTTTTCCGGAATCTGCTCTGCGGAGACCCTGAAGGCATTCTACCATGGTGGTCTTCCCAGCGCCGTTGGGTCCGAGTAGGCCAAATATCTCTCCCCGTGTGACCTCGAACGAAACGCCTTTGACGGCCTTAATGCCGCCATAGCTCTTCCTCATTTCTTTGACGCTGATGACAGTTTGTATGGTCATTCTTTGTCCACCACCTTCAGGTTTCTCTTCCGTCCTATAGAGGAAAGTATCTCCCGTAAAAGGTTGGTGTTTGTTATAATTTGTCATTTATAAATTTCATCCCTCACTTCTTCCCCTTCACGCACTCCTTGCACTTCGGCTTCACCAGCCCCACCGTATGCCTCGCGCATATCTTCCTTCCGCATCTGGAGCATTCCGAGAAGGCTCTCTTTCCGCAGAGCTCGCACCTGTACTTCAAGGGATTTGTGTAATAGTGCACTATCCACCGGTCCAGGCGCGTGGAGAAGAACTCCAGGGGCGATACCTCCATGCGGAAAACGAGGACGGCGACGGCGAGCATCACCACCAGAAACGCCGCCGGATTGATCACGCCATATATCACCGCATTGGACAGGTAAGAATTCAGGTCCACCCCGCGCTCAGAAAGAGGATACAGAGGCGTTATGGCCCAGTTGGAGCCCACTACGTCGGCCGCGAGGTGCATGATGAAGCCCAGGGCCCCGGCGATGGCGAATTTCATTTTTTTCTTCGCGAACACCAGCATCCCAAGAAGCAGCGGCAGCCCGAACAGAAGTGAATGGCCGAAGGTATGATGGTACTCTCTGAAGAGATCCATGTCGAACAGTATGAAGACGCCGTCAATATCAGGTATGACCCCCAGGAGAACCACGAAACGTCTGTCCCGCACGTTATCAAGAAGGAGCATGGCTATGATCCATGCTATGAGACCGTGTACAACCGGGGACAATTGCGATCACCTTGTGACGATCACCAAAGAACAATCACCGTGTAATTATGAATCTCAGAGGTAATAAATCTATTGGAGGGACTGTAATGAATCAGTTCAGGAAAAATCCGCCTCCATTCGTTTTTATCCCAGGATACTTTCACCCCCCACTTTTTCTTTAAACTACCTAAAACAACCATTCGACAACAGTTAGCGCGGGCCAGGTGCGTAAGCCATACTGGCCCGCCACCAAATGTAACATAGTTTTGTGAAGAAGCGGCCGTGGCCGCTGGGGCGGCAAAGCGCCGCCCTTTCATCTTAATTTTAATATGTTAGAACTCTAGCGAGGGCGTGTATGGCTTACGCACCACGCCCTCGCTTCGCTCGCAATTAACAGAGTTAGCACGCCCTATAGACATTTAAAGCGGTGATAATAATTCCTTCTAACAAAATCCGTCTCCATTCACCATTCCAAACTGCTCTCCACCCATCTCGAAAAGAATTTTCACAGCAAGTTTAATCACCCTAATCGTTCATTGATTATTTCGGGTATTGTCATGGACCTCAAGAAGAAGGTTATTGCCGTTGCGATCGTCGTTATTTTCACCACGGGCGGTCTGCTTGTATGGTACAAGAGCTCGCGCGATCCACGGGAGACTGCGGAAAACCTAACCGTTGAAGATCTCCTTGGATCCGAGTCCGTACGGGCGGCCTATGCGTCGAGCCTCATCGTCTCGGATGAGTCAGTATACCTCCCGCTCGTTGCAACCCCGGTGGCATGCAGCTACGATAAACAGAACGAACAGAACTTTCATCCCATGCTGATCGAGGACAGGGGAGGGAAACGTATCCCGGTTTTCTTCGACCTCTACGAAGACGATGTTGCCGGGATCGGATCGGTTGATACGAATATCGAGCTGATACGGTCCTTCGACGGGGCCAGCGATACGGATATCTCCCTGGCGATGGCGGGAACCTATTGGAAAGAGACCGAAACGGTAGTCATCCTGCAGCCCTCCAACCAAACCTTCGACCTGGCCCTGGACGCCACGCTTCTCGCCAGCTATGCGAACATACCCGTCATAGTGACAGAGGAGTGGTCTGCTGACATAAGAACGGTGCTCTCCGAACTCGGTGTCGAGAACTCCATGGTCGTCGGCGATCTGGAAGGATACGGTACATCGATCAATTTCCACTCGTCGGAAGATATGCGGAACTTCACCCTCGATTTCATGATGAAGAAGTTCGGTGCCGTGGAATATATCACCGTGGCAAATTCGCGGGATGCCTTCGCCGAGGGTTACGGCATTCCGAAATTGTCCACGATGGCCCCGTTCTTATCGTCAATTCACAGGGGCATCACCCTCTCGGTGGATTACGAAGTGCTGCCGGACAGGATATTCAACAATATCGGAAACAACGACGAAGGCCTCCGGAACCTGGAAATTATCAACAACATCAGCCATTCGACGGACGGAGAACTTCAGGCCCTTCTGGACGGAATGGAGAAGCGCGGACTGCTAAAGGATTATCTCGCCGACAGCCCCTATCTGGCGATGCTCGGGGACTGTTATTCCGTTCCCTATCATTATCTGTTCGATAGCAGCGGTCGACAGATAGTCACCGATGATCTGTACGCGAGTATCGATGATGACCTTTACGGGGTGGAACTGGCGAGCGGGAGACCCATCGGACTGTCATGCGAGACCACGAGCCTGCTGATCTCGAGAAGCTACGTTTACGACGACATCGCATCCAAGGTGACCGCGGATTCCACCGTGTCGGAGGTTAAGCGCGATCAGTGGTGCGAAAATGCGTACGTGGCCAAGGGGGACGATTGGAACGGCGCCATCTGGCTGATGACCAAGAACGCCCACGAGGAGGCCCTGTACCTCCGCAGGGAGGGCTACAACATTTACATGACCAAACGGCATGAGACGGGAAAGACCGTATCACAGGACCTCCTGAAGTTCTATACCTCGTCGAGCATGATCTACATATTCGCCCACGGGTCGCCTTCCGGTTACCAGATAATAGACGGCGTGAGCTATTCCGACGTGAGGAACTGGAACATGGGTCCGAGCGTTCTCATACTTACCTCGTGTTCGGCCGGGAGGATCGATGTGGGCGATATAACCACCACTATATCCCTCAATTTCATAGACAGCGGCGTGAACTCATATTTTGGCGGTATGAGGACCGAATATACCGGCAGCTCACCCTTTTTGGGTATGGACATCATGGAATCAATGGTCTCCGAGGACCTCACGATAGGATTGGCCAACAGGAACGCCAAGAACCTCTTCATGGAAACCTATGCCGAAACCGAGTATTACCATTCGGGAATACGCCAGGTTTACGGTGACCCTGCCTTCGATCCATATGAACCGTGATCGGTCTCAGTGAAGTTATCGTACCAATTTTTTTATATACTATCAACTTCGATGGATGCATGTTAGTTATACACTTCTGATTCGAGAGAGTGATACGTATGAAAAGGGTAATCGCATTCTGGATGATATTTCTTCTGGGCATGGCATCCTCTCCGTTCTGGACCGGGGAGCTGGCCGCAGACGGGTGGAACTATGCACATATCGATACGGATAAATCCGAGTACAGCCTGGGACAGTGGGTCAACCTCACCGTATGGGGCAACGACAGCGATCAGAACGCCAGCGACAATTTCATCGACCTGTACGTATACGATTCTGCAGGTATCATAGTAGAGTACTGGCTTTCGCAGATGGTGGGAGCCGGGCAGTCCCAGTGGAACGGCACCTTCTACCTCGAAACGTACTACCGGACCGGAACCTGGGCAGTGGAGGTATATGACTCCTACGACAACTCCAGCTACCTGGACCGCCACAGCTTCGACGTTATCAACGGCAGTTCCGGGAAGGGATGGACCTATGCGTACATCGAGACGAACAAGAACACCTATTCCCCGGGAGAGTGGATGTCCATCAACATCACCGGGTACGACGGTGACGGCGACCCGGGCAACAATTACATCGACGTCTATATCTATCATCCGTATGGATGGATCGAGCGGAGCTGGACCGATCAATACGTGGGAGCAAACAACTGGTCCGGCGGATTCCGGGTGCCCGAGGGGAACCAGACGAACGGGAGCTGGCGCATCAGGGTGTACGAATCCTATTTCGGCCAGACGCTGCTCGATACCGTCTATTTCAACATATTGGGGCAGCAACGACTGAGGGATGTCGATTTCGAGACCTACTACGACGGAGAATACTGTCACTATTTCAATCCCGGGGACACAGTGGAATTCATCGGATACGCATATTACGACTGGGGATACTCGGAGGCGCCCTTCGAGGGCCTGAAATTGTACGTGTTCGATCCCCACGATGAGCTGGTGGGCACACTCGCCACAACGACGGATGAGGATGGAATGTTCTCCGTAAGCTACGTTCTGCCCGCAAAGGCCAGGAGAGGCTACTACTACGTCTATGTGAACGATCCCGATTATGAATTTTACGATAACGATACCCTGGATTACGAAAGCTTCCGCGTGGAGGAGAAATACCTGTCGGCATCCGTGTCGGCGGACACATATTATAACCATCCGGGAGATGAGATACAGTTGACCACCCGGGTGAATTATTCCACCCATTCCGAGCCGGCCCCGAACGTCAATGTGCTGGTGAAGGTACACGACGTGTACGGCAAGAGCATCCACACTTTCACCGGGACCACGGATGAGAATGGTGAGATAAAAAGAAGTTACACCATTCCGCAGTACGTCTACAGGGGATACTATGATGTGGGGGTCTATGACACCTCCAGAGATGCGGATTCCCCTCATTACGAGATCGGCGGAAGTAATGGGTACTATGGCAACAGGTCGGGCGGCTCGGTCTTCGCCGTCTGCGGCGTCTATACGAGCAGTAATCGATACTCACCGGGGAATTCCGTCAGGTTCGACGATTACAGCAATTACCCCGGTTCCCACGGCAAGAAGGTCTTCGAATGGGACTTCGGCGGCACGAACTACGACCTCGTGTCGGTGAAGGTGAGCTGCGGTGACCAGGTCGTCTGGCAGGAGGAGAACACGACAAGGGATTCCTACTACGACAGGATTGTGAGCTTCACCCTCGAGGGGAACGCGCCCTACGGAAGATACGACATCGAGATGCGGGACCTCCGATCACCGGAAAATGTACTTTTCGGCTTCTTCTACGTGGTAAATGCGGACGTCACCGACCGGCATTCAGTGGAGAAGGATTCGTACGTTCCCGAAGATAGGATGCTCATCAACGTCAAGGCGGGAAGGGGCATGGAGATGAAGGCCGCGGTCCATGACGAGCTGGACAACCGCATATCCCTGATAACGGGGACGGTAGGTGCGGACGGGACCCTGGAAATGGAATATATATTACCGGTGAGCGCTCCGGACGGCCGTTTCAGGGTCGAGCTCGGCGAGAACAGCGGAGAATGGATCATGGAGCTGTATTTTAACGTCCGGAAATATGACCTGGATGCCCATACCGACGTGGAAGTGTATCTTCCCGGTGAGAGCGTTACGGTATATTATACCGTGACGAACAACCGGGACAACGGGGCCGTGGAGAATCTCACCATCAATCACAAGTTCTCCTATCATCTCGGAGATGAGAAGAAGGAGATGAAGGACGTCATACACCGTCCCGGTGCCGCAGGGAGGTTCACCGTGGAGATCCCGAAGGAGGTCAACGGGTCTCGAAGCCGTCTTCTCGAAATGTGGGCCAACGATACCGACGGCAGATCCCGCTTCTGGGCGCAGAGCATCCGGGTGGGTACGCTGACGGCCTGGCTGAAAGCGGACGAGCGGGAATACGCCAGGGGAGAGTTCGCCATCGTGGAGATGCAGGCGGAGGTCATCTGCTCCGGGGACTACTATTACGGATACACCTACCCGGAATATGAGATGGTCATATTCGACGGGGACCCGATATATCTGCGTAATTATCCGGATCATTATTCCTCCGAATACTACGGATACGTCGACGGCAGGGAGGTCGTCATCAGGAACGGCCCGTATCACCATTACGGCGGCCATTTCACGGCGCCCCTGCGGGACGGGAACGTCAGGCTGTGGCTTACCGAGGCGGGAAGCGATCAGGAGATAGAGGGTTATTCCATCGACAGTATCAGGCCGGATTACAACGGGCGGTTCACCTACGTGTTCCCCATAGACGACGGGCTCGAGCTGGGCAAGTACGACATACGTATGAACGCCACCAAGGACGGTACGAGATACTGGGACGACCACACCGGCGATATCTGGTACGAGAATCGGAGCGGTCCGTCACGGAACGAGGCAAGCTGCGGCATATCGGTCGTGGAGAACAGGACCGGCGATGAGATCAAGCTTACGCTGGATCCCGACAGGAAGGATTATTACTCGGGGGACACCGCCAACATCACCTGTCACGCCAGCGTGGGAGGTGGGATGGCCCAGGCCAATCTCGTCTATACTGTGACGAGCTCCGGCAACCTCACCGGCAATTATATCGACGTGGGGTCCACGGCAGGCAAATACATCGAGATCGACATACCCGGGGATTTCTCGGGGACCCTGTCCCTGGAGGTTAACGCGAAGGACAGCCTGGGCAACAAGGGCACGGCCGCGCTGGACCTTGAGATAAGGGTGGCTGGGATCGCGCTCTCTGTCAGCAAGGACCGGTACGCGGCAGGGGACGATTTAATCGTCACCTACAGCCTCCTTGGAAGGGGAATGGAGAACGGGGAGTTCTTCTACCAGATCAAGGATTCCCGGTTCGGCGACATCATCGAGAGAGGGGGCCTGGGCTCCGACAGGTCCGGCGAGTTCAACTTCTCCGTTCCGGAGGTGGGTGAGCTGGACCAGTACTACATAACCGTTCTCGTGATGGATGACGCAGGGGCCTGCTATCAGAAGAGCATAACCGTCCACGAGGAAAGAGGGCTTCTGGTCTCATTCCACCTCGATCGGGAGGCATACCGGCCCGGCGATACGGCCATAGTACATTACAGGATAACCTCCCTGGGCGATGAGGACGCTCTCGATCGGGTAATGACCCTTTCCTATGGTATATACGGACTGAAGATGGACCGGTGGCAGACCACCAGGACCGAGGGGAACCTGACCTACGTGATATCCCCGGAGGCAACCGACGGGGATTACCTCTTCACGGTCTCGCTGGAAACCGAGGCGGACCACGGTGGAGAGGATTTCTTCGCATCGTACAAGATAGTGAAGATCGGAATCGACGTGGAAAGGATCGAATACATGGTGACCTTCGCACTCGACAAGGACATATACGAGCCGGGAGAGGAGGTGACCCTCCTGTACTCGGTTACTCCCGTGGGGGATGTGGAGGATGCCCTGGAATACATCCTACTGTATTACGGCATATCGGGTGTGAGGATGGACGATGTGACCACCTCCAGCTACGATGGTATTATCACCTTCCGGCTGCCCAACACGATACCGGAGGGGAGGCATTACTTCATCATGTCCGTGGGGCAGTATCCCATATACGGCGATCACGACCCGCGGGTGGCACGGGTGGCCTTCGACGTGCTCTCCCCATCCGGGGGCGACGTCTCATCGGGATACCTGGGCGAGGGGCCCTTCGATTACACGGTCCTCATCATCCTCATCGTCAGCCTGGGCATAGGTGTCATGGCCCTTTTAAGGACGAGAAAGCCCCCGGAGGTCGATTTTCATACACGGGAATACGAGGATGACCTGGCCCTTCAGAAGGAGGCTCTGAAAGAGGAGCGAGTGGGCAGGACCGGAGAACTTCATGAGGACGAATTTCCCCAGGAGAAGAGATCCGGGCAGGAGGAACAGGAGGAGAGGGAGCCCGAGATGGCGGATGGTGATGGGATTGAGGAGGAAGAGGACGGGGGAGATGGAACGGTCGAGGATATTCCGCTCGAGCGCAGCGGACATGCTCCCCGCAGAAAGAGGGAAAGAAACCCCGTCAGAAGGCCGGTAAAGAGGCCGAGAAGGCGCCCTCCGGTGAGAAGATAGGGGGAAGGAAATGGGGAACGAGGGGATCGAGGTGAACAGGGGGAACGATCCAGCCAGATCGGACCGGAGCCGGCTCATTTCAGCCTGTGGCCCGTGATGGTCGTTCCTCCACCGGTCGTGGGGAGCCTGACGCGCGCGGCCCTCCCGGGTCCACCCAGACCCTTTCCACCTCCTCCCCCGTCCTCCTTCTTATTTTCAAGGTCCTTCCCCCCGTCCTGCCTCCGGCCCCATACCACCAGCACCACGGGCAGTACGAACATGGCAGCCGTGTAGCTGAACAGCAGAGAGAAGGCGCATATTATGCCGTACTGGGCCATTATGGGTATCGGTGTCAGCAGGAGGACGCTGAATCCGGCGATGGTGGTCATGGAGGATATGGACAGGGGGCGCCAGAGGTTGCCTATGGTCTCCCGTGCGGTGCGGTTCACAGGATGCTTGCGCAGCTCCTCCCTGAATCTCTCCGACACATGCACGGCATAGTCGATCCCCATGCCTATGCCGAGCGAGGTCACGGTTACGGTCAGCACGTTGATGGACATGCCCAGAACGTACATGGCCCCCATGATCCAGGCGGTCGAGAGAATTACGGGGATGAGCGGCATCAGGCCAAGGGCGAGCCTGCGGTAAACGATGATGAGCATCAACCCGATGACCCCTATGCATATGAGGGTCGCCTTTATCTGGCCCGACTGCAGTGAATCCAGCGTGGCCACGTTCAGTATCATGCCGCCGGTGATGTGATAATCCGCCTTGCTGTCCCCGGGAACGTCGTCGCCCAGGTCGCTGTAGAGGTTCCTGGCGTCGTCGGAGGTGCGCACGGTGACGAAGATCCGTATGACGGTTGAATCGTACACCCCCTTTGTGTTCCTGTGAAGGAGCGTTCTCGCGTGCTCTCCCAGGGTCTGGCCGGTTAGGGGCTCTATCACGGTGGCGTTGTCGTACACGTGATCGTAGAAGCCTTTGATATCCGCATCGGTACAGTCGTCCATCATCGAACCGTCGGCCTTCAGGTGGAAACCGGCGAGTAGTTCACCGTTCAGGGAAAAAAGCATCTCTGCAAGTCTTGGAACGCCCTCCGTGAGGCTCAACGTCTTGTTGTCGTCGGATCTAACCGATACTATGTTGGGATCGTCCTCTATGTTCCCGACGGTGGCGAGAATCTCCCCGTAGATCTCGGTGGTGGCAACGGAATCGGCCTCCACCAGAACGAAGGACTGGGTGTAGCTGCCTGCATGGAAACGCTCGAATATCTTGCCCTCCGTCTGTATGCTCTCCCATTCCTCGGGAAGGAAATCCTTCATGGAGAACTCGCTCTCGAGATAGGTCGCACCGATGACGGCAAGAACGGTAGCCACCGCCGCGATGGCTGCCACGCGCAGGGGGAACCTGTAGGAGAAACGGGTGAAGAAGGGGTGGTGGACCTTCTTATTCCGGTTCTTGGCCTGCTGGCTGAGCTTTCTGATCTTGTGGGGCAGCAGGGGGCTCTTCTTGCTACGCTTGTCCAGAAGAAATCTCGACGGGAAGTAAAGAAATAATGTGAGGAGGAAGGCATAGGAAGTACCTATGGCGCAGGTAATGCCGAACACCCTAACGGGCTCGACGTCCGACAATATGTTGGAGAAAAAACCTATTGCAGTGCTCACTGCGCATATGGCGATGGCCCCGCCCACGTGCTTCATGGCAGTGCGCAGCGATTCGCTTATGCCCCTGCCCTTGCCCAGCTCCTCCTGGTACCTCTCCGATACGTGAACGGGATAGTCCACGCCCAGTCCGAATATGAGCGGGATGACCCCCACCATTGTCGCGCTGAACTTGAGACCGAGAAGAAAGGCGGTCCCGTATGTCCACACGGTGGCAAGGATCAGGATGGCGAGAGGGAGAAAGACGTAGCTGGGCTTGCGGAAACCGATGAACAGCATCAGGGCGATCACCACGAATATAGCTGCAACGATAACACCCATGGTATCCCTGGTCGCCCGGTCGATCTCCGTGGTTATCTGGTATTCTCCCGTATGGGATATCTCGATATCCACCAGCTCGTGGTCCATCTCGTCGGAGATGGAATGAATGTCCGTCACCAGCTCCTTGAGCTCATCGTTCCCGAGGCTCCCGTTCAGGTTGACCACGATTATAGTGGCACCGGCCCTTGGTTCATCCAGGCTGAACTCCTTGGAGAAGAGAAGACTGATGAGCATCCGTATGTTGTCGAGGCTGCTCTCGGAGAACATGGGCAGCCTGTCCTTGAGCATCACAAGGAGGTCCTCGCCGTAGGTCCCGTTGAGGATGCCGAACATGAGATCGGTCTTGGCCTGTATCTCCTCGTAATCCTTCTCCCCCTTCGCCTCGCCTATGTTCCTGGTCTCGTCCACCGTCACCTCGCCGGAACCGCTTATGTCGAGATTGTACTGATAGAGAATGTTCACGACGTCGGCTATGCTCATGGTCTCATCCACACCCGAAAGGCCCTTCACCCGGTCTATGAGCTGATACTGCTGCTTCAACGAGCCGGGCGTGAGAACGTTGTTCTCCCCGTTCGTGGAGGTCACCAGCATGAAATGGATGCTTGGGGCGTCGCCGTAGTATTCCATGACCCGGTCGTTCGCCTCGCTCATGGGGTTGTCCGGAAGAAATCCCCTGATGTCGGTCTTGAAGCTCAGACGGGGCATCAACGACATGAAGAATGTTGAGAGCAGAAGCACTATTATGAGCAGTATCACCGCCCTTTTCTCGATGAAATGTCCCAGTGTATCCATAAAATCCATGTTACGCCCCCATGATGAATCGCTGTTCAGTACAGTGCGGTTGGTTTTCCCCCCTGGCAGTTACCCTCACGCATCATTTGCTTCCGTGATGGCCTCGTCCTGGGAGCCTCCCTCACCGTCCAGTTCCAGCTGGCTCAACAGGTCCTCGAAATCCATGCTGCATTCCGGACACTCGGACTCGTCACCGGTGAGCTCGTGAGCGCAGCCGGGACACGCGAATCCCTCCCCTTCCTGTCCTTCTCCCTCCGAGCTCCCGGTATCCCCCTCTTCCCCGGTTACCATGACCACATCCGGTGTATCGGTCTCTTCCGCCATCAGCTCCTCGGTCTCCCCCTGTATCAGCACCGCCGTATCCTCTGTCTCGGGCTCCACCGCCGCCACCTCCACCACCTGGAAGTCGTCCGGTCCCTTCTTCTTGCGCTTTATCACTATGACCACTATGATGAGTATCAACATCACCAGGAAGGCAATTCCTCCGTAAACGAGAGGCATGTTGCCGGTCAGAATACCGTCCTCCCCGTTCGATATCTTCGCTCTTACCGTTATTCCCTCGTCGTACACCAATTCGTCATCCATCACGGATGTATCCGATGAATCCGAGTAGGTCAGGAACCTGAACCAGTACTCCCCCGTCTCATCGGCGGTCCAGGTGAGCTCGATCGTATCCGTGGAATCCGCTCCGACCTTGAACCCATCCCGGTCGAACTCCACGTAGTCGCCGCTGCCTCCGGCGATCTTGAACATGCCCACCAGGAGGGCGCGGTCGGCCTTCCCCTTGCCGGTGTTCTTTATATCTATGTCGAATTCCAGGCTTTCTCCGAGATATACCTTTCCGCTGTCCTCCTCGGTTTCGTAGCTCGGGGCACCGGCGAACTTCACGAAGGTGTCCTTCATTTTATAGCTGTTGAGCACCAGGACACCAATGAGCTGATCGTCGATATCGAAGGTCTCAACGCGAACGGGGTAGCCGATGAGCGGTGAATAATACTCCACCTTGTAGAAGGCGGCATCGTCGTTCTGGGATCTGATGGCAAAGGTATCGAAACTGCCGGCTGGAACCGACGTTGACTCCGAGAACAGGCAGCGGTAGTCGATCCGGATGCTCTCGGTGGAGGTCTTTCCATCCACGTCGATGTTTGCAGACGTGTCGGCGCTCCACACACCCGTCACCTCCAGGGGAAAATCGTATCGTACCTTCGGGGGGGAATATACCGATACCTTGTGCTGCTTCTGCTCATTTGTCAGGGCGCTGTCCAATGTGATGGTGGAGTCCTCCTTGGTGACGTTCAGAAAGCCTCCTTCGAGATATATGTCTCCCTCCGTGTCGAAGTTTGCGGTTATGGCCCCCAGCGTCAGCTCGCCGGACTGCGAGGTGCTCATCTTCCAGCAATCGTAGGAGCCCACCTTCTCATCCTGACCTATCACCGTGGCCTCCATGTCGGAAGTGGTGGATATGTCTATGTTGATGACCTCGGGTTGATCCGTTGCGTCCTCGCTGATCCCGAAAACGTACTTGTCTCCTATATGGGGCTGCGGTCTTTCTTCCGTGGATGGGGGGGAGCCGACCACGTCGGGGTTCACCTCCAGGGTGATCTTATCGAAGTATGTACTTCCTTCCTCGTCTGTGAGGCGGGCATTCACCGTGTGTTCACCATTGGCAAGGGAATCGGTATCGAGTGAATATTCCCATCTCTGCCACCCGCCCTTGTCCGTGACCCCCAGCCAACCCGTTTCCGATCTCGAATCCATCTGGATCTCCACCTTCTGCGATACTAGCAGGGACGTGCGGCATTCTCCCTTGACGAGTACATTGCCGCTAACCGTATCCCTGTCCCATGGCTCCGTTATCTTGATGAGCTTGTTGGGAGCGAGGTCACCGTAATTGCCGTCATCCGATCTCTCGATGGCCATGGCGTTCCATTTGAACACACCCGACGGGCTTCCTATCTGCCCCTCATCCACCGTGAACACTATGGTGGAGGTTCCCACACCTTCATACTGGGTCACCACACTTTCCCCGTTATCCATGTTCAGACCGACGATGACCTTTTCCTTGTATACGATGGTGTATTCGGTGGATCCGACGGTGAGATATACTCCGTAGATGTACCCATCATCGTCCCGTACCGTTCCCCTGACCGTGACGGACATGGATATTTCCGTGGTCTTGCCGATCCCGCCCACCAGGGATCTGGTCTCCGATTTGAGGTGCATCTTGCTTATATCCAGGTCCCGCCACTTGCTGCCGGTGACGAAATGTCCCTCCTGTGCCACCACCTGTATGTCATCGTAGGGATCGTAGTACGTCTCCTCGAAATTGACCTGGACGCTCTGCCCGGCCGCGTTTCCGGGTAAGAGAAGAACTCCCGGAAGGATCAGCGCGAGAGAAAAAGTCCAGGTCAATATTATATTCGTGCCATTCATTTTCCTTCCCCCCGGTTCACTTTTCATCCGTCCCAGCATCCGTCTCGTCATCATCGGATATGTCCGCCATGCTCTTTTCCAGTATCTTTGCGATGTTGTTACCGAAGAGGGAGAATATCTTTCCAAGCACCTCGGATTTTATCATTATGACGCCCCAGGCCCCCATCTGTTCTCCACCCAGAACGAGCAGTTTATCACCGGGATTAATGTTGTATTTCTTTCTCAGGTCGATGGGAAGCACTATCTGGCCCCGCTCTCCAACTGTGGAGCTGCCGTAAAAGTCCGGTTCTACAAATGCCATATTATCACGTCCCTATTAAAAACCGGACGAATATTTATTCTTTTTCATGTAAATCATGTAAATCACACTGAAAAGTTCAAATAATAACGTCGCCATATCAGTAAGGCCGTCTGGAACTGATGAAATTAAATGAACCGGGAGAGAAAATCGTGGATTTCCATACTCTGCCAGCCGTTCTTGCCGCCCCTTTTCTTCTTGCGATAATACTGTCGCTGCTGATACCCTCGAAAGCATCGAAGCGAGCCAGAATAACAGGCTATTACTCCTCGTCCCTTGTTGGTTTGGTTTACTTCATGGGAGGGGTGATATTTTTTTCCGGACTCGCGTTCGTGCTGCTCTTTTTCCTGGACCGGGATATGTTCTCAGTGGAATTCTTCATAGCCAACATGACATTCTATCCAGCCGCCGGGATCGCCATTGTCTTACAGAACTTCATTGCTGTCCGAAGGTCCAGAAAGACAGCCCTTGCGGGAGGGAAAGAGAAGGGAGAGGTGGCATTCATAAGTCTGGCCCAAGAGGAGATCATGGAGATCCAGCCCATGGTGGTCGAGGAGCTGGATGACGATTAATGGATTCCATAACATTTCACGTATTGGTTACCGAAGATATCCGGGTGATGCATTGAAGAAGACAGTCATTATCATTTGCGCTCTGGCGCTCGTAATTAACTCGCTGTTCGCCTTCTGGATAGGATACATGCCGGACGGGGACGACGATGACGATGTGACCGATAAAAATCCTGACGATGTGAAACCGAAGGAGGATGAGTTCTCTCTGGGCGAGGGAAAGATCATCGAGGTCAACGGGACGACGCATACCATCACCGTTCTTACGATAGTGGGGAACAACGTTCGCATAAGGATCGAATCCGAGCCTCGAGAGGTGTACCTGTCTCTTGGGATACCCGAGAATGTGGATACCGATGGCGACGACTTCTACGACGTCGAACTTAACATAACTGATATCGATGAGAAGAAGGATATCGTGACCTTGGAGATCCGACCCGTGTACATCGAGATAGGAGGGATCGAGGACATCCCGTTCTGGGTCGAGGTCCCGGAGAGGAAATTCGGGGATAGCTACAGGTATGATTTCACCCTGTTTGCCCAGATGTACTGGGAAAACTACACCACGGGTAACTACTCGAAATACACCATTACGGGGCAGGGTCAGTGGGACGAGGAAACGAATGGCCCCACAACGGCGGAGAGCGGATATTCGGACGAGCACGACGTGGCACAATTTCGAAGAAACCTTGCCGGCTCCTTCACGCTGAGCCTCGATTCGTCGGATACGGGAAAGATTTCCGTGGGCGGGACCTTCGAAGCCGATAACAAGGATTACCTGGAATTCGAGGAGAAGAAGACGATCAAATCGGTGAACCATGGAGAGCTGAGCGTGGACAAGCTGCCCAAGGCAACCGTCCCGGTCCCGATAAATTACGTTGCGGACCTGCGGTATTATCCCGATCCCGAGGAAGAGCGGCTCCCCACCCTGGACGAGGAGATCTACGAGGGGAAGAACATTTCAGAGGGCGATACGGGCAGCTTTCTATTCGCGGGTTCTTCGGAGTACAGCGGGGGGTATTACAACTGGACTGCGGAGGACGTGGAGAAAATTGGGGATCATCCCTCGCTCCGTGTGAACATCACCACCAAGATATTTCACTTTCTCGACTTCAAAAAGATAGTATGGCTCTCCAAGGATGTGCCCTTTCCCACGAAGGAGTTCATAAGGACCAACAGCACGTTCGAGGATGAAGACGGGATTTTCTGGCTGATACTGGAGACCGAGCGGACACTCACGAACACCGATCGCGGCAGCAATTCCATTCCCTGGAAAGTGGATGGTTCTGCAGAGTTTCCGGCAGTCCATCCCAACGGAGAATACCTAAAGTGGGACAAGATACCGAAAGGAGGGTCTAAATTCGATGATTTGGAGGAGGAGGACGCCGTGAACGAGGATATTCCAGTTCACATGTCGCCGGAGCATGCACTGGATTTCGCCCTTGCGAACAGCGACGAACTGGCGGATTTCATGAAGGACAATCCCGCTGCATATGTGACAAACGCAGTATATAACACCACGCTCAAGTACCCGGAAATCGACGACAATGTGGGTTCCCATTACTGGAATCTGACCCTTCAGGACTGGATCGAATTCAACTGGGAAGACCATGAAGAGGAAGATGAGAAGGGAGAGCGGAAATGGCCGGAACACAGGTACTCACTTCGGGTTGCCAAGAACATAACAACGAACATCAATCCACTGAATCCATACGATGCGGGGACCGAGATCGACAAGGATTACGGAAAACGCAGTGGTTGGGCCAACTTTAAACGAAAGGACATAGACGACGAGGGATTGACTCTCTCCGGAGCCATCGACATCCTTGCGGCCGATCCCGATGCGGGAAACGAGTTCTTCGACGGATTCGGCGAGCTGGACATCAAGGACATGTACATCGCCATCGGTGAGGGGGGGACATCGGAGGAGATGCCGGGAGCCGAGATAATCCAGCTCATCACCGGCATCACCATGCCTCATTCGAAATACGTTTGGCATTTCCAGAAGGATACGGTGTACCAGAGCGGGGATACCTTCATGACGGGAATGGACGTCGAGACGGGAAGGCTGGTTTACGTCATGAGCGTGTCCGGCAACCAGATCATGGGACTGTTCTCATAGGTGAGTCAATGCTGCACCTGATACGAAAGATAGCCGGGCTCACCCTCATCGCCGCGGCGCTCACGGTTCTCATCGTGGCCCATTTTCTACCGACCTGCGAACTTGACGCGAACGTTTCCATCGCTAGCCCTCTAGGCGGCAATATCGACGCAGGCCTTTCTGGAAAACTATACCTTTACGGTTTCGATGTGAATGCGGGGGTAGAGGGTGGCGGTGGCCTCCTTGGCAACGTCACGGTGGATAACGAGCGCTTCTTCGTGCAGGGTCCGCCTCCGGAGCTGGCCGAGCGTGTAGGAATTATAATGAACAGCTACAAGGAAAAGACATATCCCATAACGGCGGAGATATACGATGTCGACAACGACACAACGAATCATGTTAAGATCGATGTCACGACGCATATAGACCGGGTGCCGCTGTGGGTGGAGTCAATAGATCAGACCGTGACCGTAACGGTGGAGATAAACGAGTCCGTGGGACTGAAGCAGGTGGAGATAACGAAGGTATGGATCGAGATCTGGACCGATTACAATAAAGATGACGATAAGGAATGGTACAACGAGAAGGAAGAAGTCTGGTCCAAAACTGTCAGCGATGTATTAACCAGCGATGACGACACGGTCACATATACCCATGACATGAAATACGGGTCGGATGAGAAGCGGATCGGGATAGTATCGAGGATCGATTGCATCTTCACGGACGTCAACAATACGACGGAGGACGACCCACTGGAGCCCTTTAAATCCGACAGCCACCCCAATCCCAACAACGTCTACGGTGCGACCAATTACCAGGCGTTCAAGGTGCTGTTGATGGTGCTCGCGTTTCCCCTGTTCATCATTGCCGGGCTCCTTGCCATCATCGCCGTCGTGAAGGTACTTCGAGAGAAGAAGGGCGCGGTGAAGCTCCTCATCATCTCGGCGGTCATGATCGGTTCCGCTCTCTTCTTCTACCGCTGGGGGGTGAACACCATCCTTGACATGCTGGAGATCGCACCATCCCTTGACATGCTGGCCGAGAAGTACTTCCACTGGAACTGGGCGGTGAACCTTCCATTGATCTCGGCTGGGCTTATGGCGGCTTCAGTCCCCTTCGCCTTCAGGTGGGGGAAGAAGAAGTCGGAGGATGGAAAGACGGAAGAAGAGGGAAAGGAGAACGATGAAGGAGAGGGTGGGGAGGGAGACGAGCGTGAGTCCGTTGACGAGGGCAAGGCCGAGGTTGCGGTGGAGGGGGAGGAGGAGGAAGAGAAGGTAAGCCGTGAATCATGACACGGCCGACAGCAGCGAGGGTTTGGATATCGGACATCCTCCCGTTTCCATAATCATATAATCTACAACATATTTAACACGGAATTATTAATAATGATTGAGTCATACTCATACCGCGACGGATTTCGCGGATGTGAGGACAGATGGCAGGCTCATTTCTTGTACCGGGATTGATGGCCGTACCCTTCCTTATCGCCATCCCCCTCTCCCTTCTGATACCATCAAAGAAGAGCAGCGCCGCGAGAAGGACACGCTACTACGCTTCGGCAATGGCCAAGATAGTCTACGCCCATTCCATCCTTTTAATATTCATCGCGGTCCTGTTGGCCATCCTGTACCTTAGCAAATCCGATATGTTCTCATCGGAATATCTGATGACGAACATCCTGGTCTATTCCGTGGCCGGCATCGGCCTTCTGGTCCAGGGCTTTCTCGGGGTGCGTCTCTCCAGAAAGAGCGCCCTTTCGGGGAAGGGACGCGAAAAGGAAATCTCCTTTGCGCGGGTTGCGGAACAGAAGGGAGAGTCGGCGGAGGTGGAGGAGGAACCCGTGGTCTTCGAGTTCATGGAGGTAGAGGCAATAGAATGAACGCCTTCATTGACATCATAACGGTACCATGATCGGAATTTCACAAAAGCATCCAAACGCACATAGGTGGGATCATGAACAAGGTATTCATTACACTCGTCTGCGTAATAGCCCTTCTGGCCAATGCGTACTTCGGATATTTCGGCTGGGCTCCGGAGGAGAACAACGGCGGGAACGGGAACGGCAATGGTGACGGGAACGGCCACGGAGATGACGAAGACGGGGACGACGATGATGATGACGATGATGATGACGTCATTTCCGAGTTCATAACGGTGGAACTGACGCTTGACGAAAGAGAGACCGTCAAGATCGAGAACGAATCCCACAGGATCACAGTACTATCCATCGACGGGGAAACCGTCCTTCTGAGGATCGAATCGGATCCGATCGAAGTCGAGCTTCATAAGGGGAGATCCAAGAAGGTCATGATCGAGGGGGAGCATTACCTGAAGATAAAGGTCACGGGTATATCGGAAGATACCGTAACCCTCGAGATACGCTCCTTCGAAAAGATGTCCGTCTATACCCCTCCCATGAAGCTCCATGCCGAATACGAGTACGATTTCGAGCTTTTCGCCGAGCTCTACTGGAAGAACTACACTACGGGAAATTACTCAAAATATACCGTTGATAGCGACGGATCATGGAGAGATACCGTGGCCGGACCGCTTCCGGTGGAGAGCGGGTACGGCGACAAACACGACTGTATCCTCGAGCGGCATGAGATGGATGGTCTGTTCACGTTGATCCTCGATTCCTCAGAGACCGGTAAGATATCGGTGGATGGCGAATTCAGTGCCGATAACATGGAATACGTCGAGCTCGAGGAGGGGAAAACGATAAAGTCGGAGAACGACGGCAAGATGGAGGTAAAATACCTGCCAAAGGCAAAGATCCAGATTCCTGTCAGCTATGATGGGACCATCAGATACTACCCGGAGCCCACCGACGAGCAGCTGCCCACCGTGGGAGAGCAGATATACGTGGACAAGACCATAAAGGAGGGGGATTCGGGCAGCATATTCTATCCCGGTTCCTCGGAACAGTCTGCCGGATACTACAACTGGACCGCCGAAAAGGGGGAGACGATCAAGGTCGGAAGAGAGAAAAAGGAGGATGTCGAAACCCTGCTTCTAAACATCACAAGCAACTTTTATTACAACTTCGATTTCAAGAGGCTCGCGTGGATATCCAACGACCATCACTATATCATAAAGGAGCTCCTGAGAACAAACGTTTCCTACGAGGACGATGAGGGAATATTCTGGTTCATCTTCGAGGAGAGACGAACCCTCCTCGAGTATACCAGGGGAAGCGAGGAAATCCCTTGGGTGGAGGACGGGGTTGCCGAATATCCCGAAAAACACGAAACGGGTGAGTACGAGAGCTGGAACATGGTCCCCCGCGGCGGGAGTATGTTCGACGGCGATCCTAAAACGGATGACATGACCGTTCAGATGGCGCCGGAGGATGCCCTTTCATTTGCCAGGGAGAACAGCGCGGGCCTTACGGACTTCCTCAAGCAGTATCCAGATGCCTATATTGGCCAGGCGAAGTACAATGCCACGCTCCAGACACCCAAGGCCAACGACAAGCTGGGCTCGCATGTGTGGAACTTCTCCTTCCAGGAATTCATGGACGGGCAGGAGGCGCGGGATTTCGAGGAGAAACACGATAAATGGCCCGAAAAGAGATACACGCTGAGAGTGGCCAAGAACGTAAGCAAGGAGATCAATCCACTGACTCCGGAAGAATATAGATTCGACCAGGAGGTCGACAAGGATTACGGGAAACTGGAGGGCTATTCCAATTTCAAGAGAAGCGAAATAGCATCCAACGGCCTGACCCTTTCCGGGGCTCTCGATATCATCAAGACCGACCCGGATGCCCTGAAGGAGCTCTTCGACGGCGACGGTGAGCTAGTTCTGGAGGACCTGGCCATCAGCGTTGGAGAGGGGGCCACCGCCGAGGAGGCTCCCGGAACGGAGATCGTGGAGGCATTGACCGGCCTCAACATGCCGTACACAAAGTATACATGGACCTTCCAGAGGGCCTCCCTATACGAGGCGGGGGATACGTTCATAATCAGCGTGGACGTGGAAACGGGAAGGCTGGTCCAGGTCACAAGGATAAGCGGGACCCAGATAATGGGCATGTTCGATTGAGGTGTATTAATTGTCAAGCACTTCCGTAAGATCGCCCCTCCAAGACTGGAAGAAGGTCATATCCGTAACAGCCATACTGGTCTCCTTGGTAATTCTTATTATTGCCCATCTCTTTCCGACCTGCCAGGTCAATGCGACAGCCCCGATCACGAACTTCCTGTCGGGGGAGGTGACGGAAGTCGGCCTGGAGGGCTCGCTCACGCTCTACGGATTCGACGTGAAGGCGGGGGTCGAGGGGGGGATGGTGGGAGAGGGAATGACCGTTGAGAACGAGAGGCTCTTCGTGCAGGGACCCGGACCGGAACTTCCAGAGCGCCTGGGCCTTATCATGAACAGCTACAAGGACAGGGAACACAAGCTCAATGCCAAGACCATATTGGACCTTTCTCAGAACCCACCAAGGGATTACGGCGCAACCATCATAGTCAGGTCCCACATAGACCGCATCCCCTTCTGGCTCGACGGCATAGAGGAGACCATCACCATAACAGTATCCGTGAACGAGTCATACAAAATGAGCCAGGTGAATATCTCGAAGGTATGGATAGAGGTATGGACCGATTTCGATGAGGGGACGAACCACTACACCAATAAGAAGGTGGTATGGGAGAAGTCTGTGAACGACGTTCTCCGAAACGAGGATGACGAGGTGGAATACACACACAACATGACCTATGAATCCTCCCAGGAGAGGATCGGGATAGTGGCTCGGGTGAACTGCACCTTCATTGACACGGAGGGCAACCCCCCGGACGAGCATCCCAGTCCGAACTTCTCATCGGACAAGTATCCTCACCCTCATACTGTGTACTTGGCCACTCATTCCCAGGCCGGGCGCGTGGTCCTCATGGTGGCAGCCTTCCCCATGTTCATCATCGCCGGTATCCTGGCCCTTCTGGCCGTTATCTTCATCATCAGGGACAACAAAAAGGCTCCGAAGTACGTACTTGTTGCGGGGATACTCGTCGGCCTCGGCATGTTCTTCTACTGGTGGGGCGTCATCACCATACTGAAGATGACGGAGGTATCTTCGGCCCTTGAGCGCATGACGTCGCAGTACTTCGAGTGGAATTGGGCCTTCTACCTGCTCATACCCGCCTCCCTCCTGCTCATTGCCAATTCCATATTCATGTGGATCGGGAAGGTCGTGGGGAAGAATGGAGAGGGAAAAACGGACGAGAAAGACGGGGTTTCTGGGGAAGTGGTCGGACAAGAATAAGGACCGTTCTTTGAAACAATGGAAAAAGTTCATTAACAAAAAGGCTCCTGTTAAATGTCGCCGATCCTTTCCGTTCATCTAAAAAAAAAATTGAGGGTGCGCATATGAAATATGCTCAAAGATGTCAGCCGCTAGTTATCATGATCCTTGCATTGCTGATCACCACTGGATTTGCCTTCGTATTCTCATGGGAGACCGCAGAGAGGCGTGAAGAACTTCATCCGTCCCGGGATGCTTCCATCGATCCCGCAATTTCGGACCGTGAAAGAGATGGTGAAACATACACGAGGGACGTGGGCGGTACCCTGAACATGCCGGTCTGGGAGGTCGGTAACTATTGGTCCTTCCGAACCTCCCTGCGCGCCGTCAACGACGAGGGCGACGAGTTCGACGAGTGGGAGAACCGCACCTGTACCGTGGCCGCGGTGGACGAGTTGTATTCCGGTCACGGAACTCCGGTGGAATGCTACAATCTCACCATCGCCGGCAATGTCCAGAACTACATAGAGGCCGAGATGGACACTTCCGAATACGGATTCAATTTCGGAACCGTTCCCTACAAGAGCACTTTGGATGCAACCCTGTCCGGCTACATGCTTGTGGAGAAGGACAGCCTGTCGCCTGTGAAGATATACAAGGAAAAGGACGGCACTGCGACCATATACGACCTTCCCGCCATGGTATCCTTCTTCGAGGGCAGCTATGATTACGAGGACTTCTCTATCCGGAACTATACCCCGCCGCTGGACCTCTTCCGCCTGCCCCAGAATGCCGGCGACTCCTATCATCTCTCTGCCAGGGTCGATTACTATACACAGAACTATCTGGATTTACAGGGCGGTCAGACCCGGACCAGCAGGAGTCATTATCTTTTCGAGGATGATGTTGTTGTAACCGGGGAGGATATAACCATTGACCACGCCGACGCCTTCATGAGCGGTCAGGAGCAGAGATGTCTCAAAATAGTCCACACCGAGAACGGCGGGGAGCTCTATACCGATAAGGATGGCTCCGAACAACCTCCGGACGGAGGGACCCGTACAATTCACATATCGCCTACGTCTGGATGGTTCACACGTTTTACCTACGACGATCATTACGGCGATATGGCCTCAGGTTATGTGATCGTAGCGGAGGATTATCTCAAGGATACCAATTATGAGGGGCGGGAGCCCGATGTCAGTGGGGCCATATTCCAAAGCGACACGGTCACCAACAGCGGCGACGAGAGCACCATACTGAAGGCCAACGTAACCGATCCCGACGGTTCACTGGATATCGACAAGGTGGAGGCGGACCTCTCGGGGCTTGGAATAGGGATGCTGGAGATGTATGACGACGGAACCCACGGCGATACGGTGGCCGGCGACTACGAGTTTGCCCTTGAGATAGATATACTGGATACCGTGCAGGCCGATACCTATTCAGTTGATATCACCGCCTACGATCTCGGGGGAAATACAGGAACGGCCACGGCCGACCTCATTGTGGAGACGGATAACGAACCGCCGCAGATATTTTCCGCTTTCTTCTCTCCGACAACGGTCTACAACGATGGAACAACGGAGATAACCTTCACCGCCGACGTGAGCGATCCCAACGGGGATGAAGACATCGGGGAGGTGCTGGCGGACCTTACGCCACTGGGAGGCGACGCGGAAACGGCCATGAACGACGACGGTAAAGATGGCGATCCCACGCCGGGCGACGGGAGATATACCGTTATCCACGTCATCCCGGAGTCAGTCGTCCCCGGTGATCACTCCGTGGAATTCACAGCGAAGGACCTCGTGGACGAAACGGGAACGCTATCGCTCGACGTCAAGGTCCACGAGTTCATACCCATCATACCCCCCGAGATAGTCAAGGGAGAATGCACACCGGAAAACATTTTGATGGAAGGGGATATCAAGGTGCTATTTGAGGTGGAGGTACGAGATGACAACGGCCTCGATACCATAGTATCCGTGGAAGGGGACCTGGGCGAGCTCGACGGCGAGGACGACCAGCGGTTCTACGACGACGGGACGAACGGGGACGACGACGATGACGACGGGACCTACTCGTACGAGATACTGCTTTCGTCCGATATCCTCTCGCGGGACGGACTGAAGGAAAAGACATTCACTATCACCGTCACGGTAACCGACGAAACGTATGAAAGCGTGACCGGAACCATCAACCTCACTGCGGTCCAGCCCAACTGGGAACCGGTCATCACCGATATTAGCGCGGATATCGACAGCGTGTTCAACGACGGAAAGGAGGAGGTGGAGTTGACGGTGGAGTTAATGGACAACGATACCATTGCCGATATAGAACGGGTATGGGTGGAACTGGACAATCTGGACGGCAGCGAGGTGGAGCTGAACACCGACACGTCCGACGTCTTCAAGACAGCCGAATTCAAGTGCACCTTCACTGTCCCCGACTCGGTTGATGCCGGAACTTACCGAATAACCATATCCGTGGAGGATTCGGAGGGGAATATCGCTTCCAGGGAATTTTTCGTGGAGGTGGTAGAGCGGCACAAGGTTGATGATGATGATGACGATGATACAACGCCGAGCGACGACGATTCCGACGACGATACGACGGGAGATGACGACGATGACGATACGACGGGGGACGTGGAGGAATCGAAGAAGGAGAGCCCGGGATTCACCTTGTTTGCGCTTCTGCTATCCCTCCTTTTAGTGCTCGGTCTCA
>CAYRFL010000021.1:0-48482 GCA_964423515.1 uncultured archaeon | reverse complement strand
CAATCCACCACTTTCATTAACCCATTTGCGATTTGTCTTGTTGTTTTTGTTATAATGTTGATTATAAATATTATATTTATCGTATGGTTATATAAAGATGCAAAAAATAGAGGTATGCCTAATCCAGGTTTATGGGTATTATTAGTGCTTATTATAGGTCTAATAGGTTTAATTATTTACTTTTTAATTAGACCTCAAGGGGATTTAGTGGCATGTAAACATTGTGGAGATAAGATGTTGAAACAAGCCGAAAAATGTCCACATTGTTATCGAGAGAACATAAGTAAAAATGGTAGGGCCATAAATAAAGGAAATGAGATGTTTGGGAAAATAAACCAAAAGGAGCCAACATGTGACTTTTGCCAAGACACAATGATTTACAATAATGACACAAACCAATATTTCTGTTCAACATGTGGGGTATATAAACGTTAAATGCTTTAATGTAATTTAACCGAGGTAAGTTATTTACAACCCTCATATCTTGTGATCAGTCCTTAAATCTACTCGGAAATGGTTATCCGTCCTTTTAAGATTCTTCTGTGAATGCCGAGATAGTATTCTCTATTGATTCAACCTGATTCCAATCAATTTGAAAATCATCATCCACCTTGTCAGACATCTTGAACCGATACTCATACGGTGTTTTTCCCTGCTTGTATAGCCTGCGATACTCTACTTCATCAGCTTCCCTTAATCGTTTCAGTGACATGGTGACAGATTCGCAGGTAACATCCAACATATCGCTGATCTCTCTCGCAGTAAACCATCGGTTAGGTTTGGCTTGAAGGAATGCATAAACGTCTTGTTGTCCCATGTACTCATCGTTAGGGGGTAATGTATCTGCCTTCATCGTATCTTCCTCATCCATGTCCTGTCGCTATTAGAAGGGCTATGGGGGATGTGAGAGGTTAGGACGGGATGATTTTACTTAGCGGAATGATTTTTGGAGAAATCTATGAAATATTTGAATATCCAATTTGAATATACAAATCAAGAGCGAGTATCAATTCGTCACGAACCCATTTGGGATTCTTACTTGCCATACGTTCATTCCTCCATGGTGTTTTAGGGGTTTCTTATTTATCTTAACTCCAGTTCCTTGGGATGCGTCTCTATATGTGGATTGATCAGTAAAGGCGAACCATGCAGGCAGGCTACACTTCCACATCTGGTCCTTTCATATAAATGAATTAAAAAAATGAGATAGACATTTTCCATATTTCTAGGATAATTGAATATACGCTTTCAACACATTTACCAGTAACGACAACCCCCATTTCAAAATTTTTATTAAAGCTTCCCTCGGTGATATTCGCACTGCCAATATAGCACTGTTTTTCATCTATCAGAAGTATTTTCGAATGGATTGAGTACCAGGTGTCTCTTTCGGTCGTATAAAATGTGCGGATCTCCATTCTTTGAGGATTTTCTAAGCTGGTCAACAAATATTTTATCGATGCAATATTGCCTTCACTTTTAGACGAAGGACGTGTAATTATTTTTACATCCACTCCCCGCTTCACAGCATCATTCAAATACAATTGAAGATGAGCAGTCGCAAATTCGTCGAAAAAGGGATTCACTATCCAAATTTCATTTTCTGCCTTTGTTATAAGTTTTGCCATCGTTGAGGCAACAGAAGGTATTCGTGGGGGTTTGCCTTTTTTATAAAAAATATCCGGCATAGTTGCGGTTATCTTTACTTCAGATTCGATTTTTATTTGGGATGTCGGTTTCATTTCAGAAATGAGATTTACAAGGCTTTTTATCCCCTTTTCGAATTCGGATAGATTATCATAATCCACTTTCAACAGATAGTCCATAATGGATGGTCCTGGATTGACAACTCTCAGGATATCTGCTGATTTCAACAACATTAATAAAGTTTGGATTTCCTTTCTCTCAAAATTAGTTAGATGCTCAGCGAGTTCTTTTCCAGAAAATGCGTCCTCTGTTAAAAAGAATTTCAATGCAGTCAAAAGATTTTCGGTTTTGTATCGGTTTTCTAGAATTTGAGCTATTTCGTGCATGTGATATCCTCTATTCGTATAAATGTTCCCAAAACCCAACGAACTTCCCTTTTCTCCCAACTAATACATCTCTTCTCAGGTCTCGGTTAAAATGCTCACATGTTATTTCACTTGCAAAAAGACAAGCATGGCAAGATCCGCCGGAATCCATGCAGACGGGATCGTAAAGGCATCTCTCGATCCCATTTACTGTTGAATCAATCCAGGGTATAACGCTTGACTCCATAAGCGTGAACATTCCCCCAAGCTGGAAATCCGTCGCTTGATTGCTGTAAATAATGAAAGCAGGAATATTGGGGAATATAATTTCTGCGAGAGATGACTTGTCTAAACCAATAAGGCTCGAAGCATAATTCATAAGAGAATGGGATATGGTATGTAATAAATTATAAACCGCTCTAACTTTTGGATAAATGATTGGTATTTCATCATAGATTGGTATGACATCCGGGTTGATATTATTCAGAAACCAGGCTTTTTGAATTTCAACATTCATTCCCACGGGAGCATCCCGTGCTATGTCATTGTCTAGCAACCATTGAAGGATTTTCCCTCTATCCATTTCAATGAGGATCGCTTCTGTTTCAGTTGCTACAGAGTAAATTGGGGTTTTTCCTGGGAACTGGTCTTTGAGAAGAGGAAATGACCTTAACGTGCAATCCCTAGGATTCGCGCTTCCCCTTGTATAGCCAAACACCGATCTTAATACGGGGAAATCACCAACAACCCATGCATTTTTTACTCCAATCTCGCGAAACTTATCAGGATACATGGCTATTATAGGCGCCGCAGGATTGCTGGTCTGTTTAGCCTCCTTTTCAATATCCTTAAGTGAATGCACGAATTCCAGATTTTTAATTTCAATAAAATCATGGACTATGTTCGAAGAAGAGACGGTCTGTATTTCATCCAGATCAATAATTCTATCCAGCTGGTCCAGAATGCTGTCTTTTGTCTTCACATTCTTCTTGATGAATTTTTTTCTGATGCTTTTCAAGTACTTTTCTGGAAGCCCATCATCGCGGAGTTCTTGTATCTTCTTTTCGATATCAGCTGCTTCCTGTTCGGATTTAACTTTTCCTTTAATGCTTTCCATCTCATCATAATGTATAAATCCTAAATACATCGCCAGCAACATTTTTCTTTCAGAAAGGGTTCTTCTTATACCGGGCACATTTATCATAATGACGGATTGGGGGTAGAATACATCACCCTTTCTGAAGGGTGATGTTCTCATATATGACTTGCATTCTTTGCAATTACGGCCAATTCTCCCAACTGTTTGGCCGCAAATTGTGCACACCCATCTCCATTTTCGAATTGAATCGCTTCCGTGTTTTTCCAGTATTATGGATTTGTATTTGTGAGTTTGACATCCACTGACAGATAAGCTTTCAATTTTTCCGCAGGTGTGATAGTGAACTAAATCCAGTTGATCCAAAGTGCCAGTGCAGTCCTTTTGGGGACAGATGTAGTTGCTTCGCCCAATATTTTTTCGAAGGTGGTCAAGTGAACGGTAGGATGCAATTCTTCCACATTTTCTGCACGTGAAGGTAAGCGGAAAAAGTTCCACTTCGATTCCAGTGGGTTCAAGAACGATGAAGTCCTTTGTCCTGATTTCCCTCGAATATCCCCACTTGTCTTTGTAATAGTTCATTTTTCTCGATACCTTCTCAACGATTCGGTCCATATTTACTTCTCGAACCTCCCTTACCCGCCAGTTTGCTACTTTAGCTATGGTCTGTGTATCAGTGTGGTCTACTACAGTTTCCGGGAGGTAGCGGTATATCGCCTGTGTTCTTCCCCTTCTCATTGTTAGTCCCCCCCTCTGGTTCTTGTTGAACCGACTCGTTGCATTGGATCGAAACTTTTCCCGGTGGGTGCCACTTCTACGGGTATATCGGTGTCCCTCAAGCTCCTCATCGGGGGATCGGAAAGAGTATTGGGGATGAATGCTTTTAATGGTTCAGCGTCTTTTTTATCTAATATTTCTGATGTGTACTGGTCTGTTTTTTCTTCAATAAAAAGTTTGAAATGGTGCGCCAGGTCTGTTGAATCGGTTCCGTATGATTCATGGATCAGTTCTTTTATCTCTTCGTCGGTGATTTTTCGCTCGCTGTAAGCCGGTGAGAAGAACCACGCCATATGCATATCGCGGACGCCCTTTAGGCCGTATGTTGGCGCTTTGAAGCCGAAATAGTTTAAAAGTATTGCTGAAAATATTCCAGGCAGTGTTCGATTTATGCTGTACTTTGCCCAACGATTGATAGGAACGGGCTCTACAAGAAGCGATTGGAATTCATGGAATTTTTGGAAGTATTTATAAAAGCTCCGGTCGCGCTCTCGGGTATGGTTGAACACAATGAATACCACGCCAGGGTATTTTCTTCCGACACGGCTGTGTGCTTGAATGTATTCTGCCGTGTTTCTCGGCATGCCTCTGAACACCATAAAGTTGAGTGAATTAATATCCACTCCATGAGATATCATGCTGGTGGCGGTAATCATATCCAACTTCTGGTCTGATTTTTTATCTTCCACAATATTCAGCACTTCTCTGACATCACTGAATGTGACATCTCCGGTCATTGCTCTTACAGATATTTCGTCAATTCCCTTTTCCCGCAGTCTCGGATTTATCATTGTTTTAACTGACTGGGTTATGGCATCTCCTTCTAGTTTTACAAGATTGTATGATAAGAGAATCTTGTACTCTTCCAGTGCCTCTAATCCCTCTTCTTTTGATGTGAAGCCAATTTCTGGCCCAATAAGCCGTGATGGGTTGGCTTCAAGGGATTTTATTTCTTCATAGTAATATTTCAGCAAGTCTAATACCGAAAAGATAATAGTTTTGTTGTGCGGCATTATTCCAACGATTAGCCTAGCAGTTTCGTTTCGATCTTCGTACGCAAAGAACGATTTCTTTAATACCGGACTTGAAGGCGGGAACTGTATGCCCGGTGGTCATCGATGTGATCGAGGTAGAGCGGAAGCTCATCCTCGAAAAGAAGATCGAGAAGTTCCGGGTGAACGGTGCTTGCATCTTCTTCGATATGGGCAGGTTCCGCTCCAAGAAGGCCACCGGGCTGGTGGGAAAGGATAACCGGAACAGGTATACCATGAACGGCCATGAGGACGATCTGGTGAAACATCATATCGTGGAGGACCTGTGCCTTCTGAGGAAGTTCATCCTCAAGAATACTGGTTGACCGATCGGGGATGGAGCTATATAGATCATTGCACCGATTCACGAATTGGATTCCTGACCCGGAGTGAATCCAAAGGGATCAACCGGAGATATCACGCGACAGATATGCGGGATCCCGTTCTATCGCTTTCTGATGATCGCCCTTGCCAGCAGGAAAAGGGTGCTTATGACGAACACGGACCCGATCACCAGTATCCCGATCAATATCCACGGACCCCCGCCACCCTCCCTTATTCCCGTCAGATTCTCCTTTCTTTCCAATTCCTCCTGCGATGGGATGTAGTTGTTCACGAAGAGCACGGTGCCTCTCACCTCCTCGATATCGTACACTTCCGATTCCGTACCTTTGAGATAGTACGTCCCATCCAGGGTCCAGTTTATCCTGATGCCGTCATCGTGGGTCCCAGGATGTATGGACAGTCTGACGGATTCGCAGAACTCACCGATACCCGAGAACAGTATCATCGAAGGATTCTCATAATAGTTAGTGCCGGGCGGTCCGCCGGACCCGTTCAATACTAACTCGATGCAGCATTCCCTTGGTGATGTCTTTTCACAAGTGACCAGAGCCCCAAAATAATACATGTAATCATATGAGGTAGCGTTGATATTGGCCTGGGTTGTTAGGTCCACACTGACAAGGGGATTTTCCTGCTCGGGAGCCATTTCCGATATGTTTTCCGGCGGTCGGGATGATGAGCAATTCTCCGTTGGACCACCGGGGGGGATGGGATTTGCCGGAATTACTCCTGGAAGTAGAAGCAGTATCAGAATGAACGTTCCGAGTGACGTATTCAAGCTTCCTCACCGTCGGGATAGTTACGTGATAAAAATGATATTGGAAAATATAGGTCTTTCGAGGAATATATAATTTTCCCAGAATTGTGTAACGGATGATCGTTCTTACCTCTCCTCCGATATAATTTCGCACCACCGTTTCCGGGAATTCTCGTGCCGGAATCTATTTATCGTCCCTTCCCGTTAGGCGGCCATATGGCTTCCGGACGCTCTCCGCTTCGCCTCAATAGCAGAGGTGTGGCGGGTTATTTTGAGGACATCCCGGCGCTCATAGTCGTCCTGATCGGTGTGGGAATATTTCTCGCCAGCGTCATCAACGCTTTCGTTCATTACACCAGCCGGCAGTACATAAGCGAGCCCGACGAGGGGCAGCGCCTTCTGGAGAACGTTCTCTCGTATCACCGCATCAAGCGGGATGGCTACAAGGACGGAACCTTCGACAGGGACAAGCTTCGCAATATCACCGTGGAGCGGTTCGAGAGGGACATACTGACGGAGCTGGAATACGAGATACGGATCAAGGATGTTAGCGATTATCCCGACAGGGAGAACTTCACCTGGAGGACCGCACCCGGCCCCGGGGACGACGCCGACCTGCACCTTGTCTACACCTATCCCGTGAACATATTCACGTCCACGGAGCTCCATCAGACGCAGACGACGATACACGGGGCGGTTCTCCGGTTATCGGTATGGAGGTGATGTGATGGCGGCAAGACACATTGACCGGCGCGGACAGACCTCCCTCTACGATGCCATCCTCTTCTTCGTTATCATCACCATCGCCTCCGCCATACTCATCGTTGCGGTGCAGCGCTCCTCGGGAGTGGAGGAGATAAAGGAGGACAAGGCCTTCGTGGGCTACGCCGGCGGAGCCTTCACGGCGATCTCCCAGTCCACAATGTATCATGCTTCCTACCGTGAGAGCGGCGGCGACGAGGTGCATCTGTACAACAGGAGCGTTCCGTTCCTGCTTCTGTTCGACGTGCTGGCAAGGGAGAGAGGGAGTGCGGATACGACCAGTCTTGAGACGGGCATCGAGAGACCCGTCAACGAACTTATTGACAACCTCGTCGATGATAGGTACCTCTATGTCTTTCAGGTGAATTACAACGGGACGGTGATGATCCATATGAAGGACTCCCGCGTGCCGTCCTGGTTCGAGCCGGAGGATTTCATGGCGGAAGAGGGAAAGTTCGGCCTGGAGCCCTACCTAACCAACGAGGCGACCTTCCGGTTGATGGTGTGGCGGGCTTGAATCAATCATACTCATCGTCGTCATAATCATCATCGTAATCGTCTTCGTATTCATCATCTTCATCATACTCGTCGTCATCGTCGTACTCGTCGTCATCATAGTAATCGTCATCATAATCGTCGTCATCATAATCGTCGTCATCGTAATACTCGTCGTCTATGTCTTCGTCATATCCCCCGGGATCGAGATCGTCCAGCCATCCCTCGTCATTGTATCTTCCCCGGGCCCCTTCTGACTCGTAACCGTCGTCAAAATAATCGTCTTCATCCTCGTAATCCCCATCATCGTCCTCATCGTCCAGCCAATCGTCATCCTCATCCCCCCCCCAGTCCTCATCCTCCTCTTCGTCCCGATCGTCCTTCCTGGAACCATCGCCCTTCTCCGCCGTGTCTCTCGCTCCCGCAGCCATCCCATCATCCTCCCTTCGTCTTCTCATGATCACCGCGAATACCAGTATAAGTATCACTGCCAGGAGCACTATGGCTATAATGACGATGGTCCTCGTATTGCCCATCTTGGAGCTGTCCCCGCTCTTCCCCCCGTCATCGTCGTCATCATTCCCCGTGCTGTCGTCATCGTCATCGGTTTTGACATCTCCAACGGAGAATGCGGAGCTGTATTTATCGAGTACGGTACCGTCGTCCAGCTCGATGCTCAGGAGCATTCTGTACATTCCCGGGGGAAGGCCCGACACGTCCGTCCGGGGCAGCCACCACCCCCCCTCGCTCCAGTTCATGCGGCCCCCTATTCCGGTTGCATTGCCGGTATCGTTCACGATCGAATACGTGAAGTTCGAGACATCCTCCGGTCCGGGGCTCTCCCTGCCTGCGATATTCGAACTCACCCCCACCGTGGTCCGCTGCACCGCCCCGTCCGCCGTGCTTATCCGAAACTCCCCGATCTCCAACGCCTTCTTCACCTCGAACGCTCCCGCCTCCAGTTCCTCTGATCTGGCCACCTCGCCGCCGCTGGCCTTGAGCTGTATCCTGTATCTGCCTGCCAGTAGTCCGCCAGCGTTTATACCCGTTCTGCCGTAGCTCGTCCCGTTCGGCTCCAACGTCCCGGCGATCTCAGTCTTCTTCCCTGCCTGGGCGTACACCGCATAACCCACCTCGATACTATCGACACCTCCTCTGTATGAACATTCCACCGCTACGTCCTCGATGGCCAGTTCACCGCTCTCCTGATCGTAACCTATCCTGGGCTCGCCCGAGAACCTCATGGTATGCACCACCGTGAAGTTGCCGGCATCCAGATCAAGCCCTCTCGCACCTTCCGCCGCGAAGCTGCATGCAACGGTGTACACGCCGGCGGTGAGGTTGGATACGTCCACGTTCCTTGCGTGCCAGCTCTCGTTGTTCTCGCTCAAGGCTCCGCCCACTCCGGTTAAGTTACCGTTCGGTCCTTCGATCCGGAAATCCGCATCGAGGATGGTGACGTTCCCATCGGCGAGGCTTCCATTGAAGCCGCTCCGTAACGAGACGTTCTCAATGTCGATCTGCTGGATGAATTTCCCCCTGTACAGGAGCCGCGGGACCATCGTAGTGCTAAGAACGTGCGTGACTGCGAATGGGGCCGAGACCGACGAGACAGGTCCCTCTTGGTCCGTGCTGAACGTACTTCGAACGATGAACGTACCCGATGGGATAAGACCCGCATCCACGTCCAGGGCGGACCACTGGTCGTCCAAGGGTTCCAGAATGCCCGAGAGAACAGCGGTACCGGAAGAAATCTCGATGACCTCGAATTCGCTCATGGAGACCTGGCCCGGCTGCACGGGACCGTACCCGCCGGACGTGGTGTTCACGGAAACGTTCGATACGTCAATCCTGGGCTGTCCTCCTCCCCTGTAGGCGATCCTTGCAGGGGATACCAGAAGGACGTGTTCGACGCTCCAGAGATGGCTCAGGGTCTTCCCAAGTACGTCACCGTCGGAGATGTTCACCTCGATCCTGTAGATTCCCGTAGGTATCTCCGCCGCCGATACGTTCCTTGCCTCCCAGTGCCCTCCGGAGCATTCCATGGGGAACGTCGGGCCGGAGGGTGCTCCCAGGTCGTCAGCGATCCTTAAGGAGGCTTCCTCCACATCGTTCTCGTCGAGCGGACCGAGCCTGCTACTCACGGCCGTTACCCCCAGTACCGAAAAGAACTGGTCCAGCCCTCCCTCGTATGTCACTTCCGGTGAGCAGACGTTGATTATGTGCTCCACGGTGAAATCCTCCGTTCTGAGCGTCATTGGGGGATAATACGGAGTCCATATGGTGATCTCCGCATAGTAGTCACCCGATAACAGCGCCGATACGTTGGCATCGTAGATCCATCCGGAACCGGTGAATACAAGCTCGCCTCCGATGCCGGTATAAGTGCCGTTGGTACAGAAGATATCCGCCCTCGCCAGTCCCCCATCCGTGTCGTTAAGGATACCTCGCACCGGGGTTTCGAAGTGGGCCTCGAGACTGACGTTGAGTTCCTGGTTGAAGCCGCCGGCATACTGAAGATCGAGAATGCTGCCCGAGATGGTGGGTATGTCCACGGAGATGTCCGTTCGTATGATCTCGCTGTACTCCCTGTCGAAATAGCCCGGCTCCTCCATGGTCAGGGTCAGCACCGAATCTGCCTGGCCCGTCACGGACCAGTTGAAGGCATGCTGTCCGACGCCCAGATCGCCCTGGCATTCCGCAAGTCCAAGGCCGTTCACGCTGGCGTTCACAGCACACGGATGGGGATCCCCCTCCTGGTCCAGTACGAGCACGTTGAACGTCAGGTTGCCAGTCCCGCTTGCCGGAAATTCCCAGCTGACCAGAGGCCTTAGAGTGGGCCTGGCAAGCACGATCTCCGGGTCCCCGTAAAGAGTGCACTGAATGCTGTACCCCAGAGCCATTCCGCCGCCATCCGGAGGCGGGGGGTCATGCATGGAGTACACCGCCGAGGCCTCGTCAACGGCCCAGCGGTTCGCCTGACCGTAGTCCATACCCGATAGAAGTCCTCCCAGGAGGCGGTCGTTGTAGACCGGCGACGGATCGATGAACATGGAATAATGATCGCCCACGACACCCGCGGCCCCCATCCGCAGAAGTATTCCCGGCATGTGCGAAGCTCCAACCTGGCAGTCCTGGAGGTAGATGAGCGTCGATGGCAGGTCGTGGAGACCGCAGTAGAGGTCCCATCCGGAGATATGGTCCAGTGACGAGGGATTGGATAGGCCCGCGGTATCCCCCGTCCCGTCCGGATCGTCCACGGTGGCACCGTTGTTGTCGTCCCAGTCCCGCCACGGGTTGGCCTTCGAGGACAGTCCCAGACCGCCCGCCCCGGTCTCCATTCTCTGATTGTACTGGCCGTGGTCCGCATGTGTGTATAGACCGACCCCGTCCTCCAGCATGTTCATGAGGTTGGTATAGTCCGTATTGTACTCGTTGGAACCCACACCGTAATCGGTTGCATACTGGGGCAGTTCCTCGCTCATGTAATATGCCAGATGGTTCGCTCCACCATCCTCCACGCCGCAGTAATCGTCATCCGTATCGTCGCCCAGATCGTCGTCCATGAGGCCGTCGTCGTGGGTGTAGGCCACGAAGGTCCATCCGGCCCGGTCCCAGAATCCCGCCGTCTCCTCCTCCGCCGTTGGATCATCCGGGTTGGATCCCGGCGAGAAGGCCACCTTCCAGTACAGGAGAGAACGCGCAGCGATGGCTGTCGATATAGCCGGGTCGGGCTCGGGGATGCGCCCCACGGAGCCTTTCCCGATTATTGCCCGGTCGAGACACATCTTGATGCAGTTCATGGGTGAGACCATCACGACGTCGATATCCTCCGAGTAGTTCCATGCGGCACCCGTATCGGGGATGCCGTCGGAGTCCGCATCGTTGCAGTCAGGGTCGTAATCCGGATGGAAGCCGCCGAGCCAGGAATAGAAGTCCTCGGCCATTGCCTCCATATCGGCGCGGGTCGGCACGGTGTCCTCGTGAGCGCTGGAGCCCGACTGCATCACCCCATGCTCTATCATATCCCACCACACCGTCGTGCTGAGGTTCGTTGCTGAAAGGATCGGAGGATCGTCGGGCGCTGGAACGGGGGCGGCATGGGCAGCCCCCGAGAGGGCCGCCGCAGCGAACCACGGGCCGCCCAGGGCCGGGACCACGACGTCCCTCTCTCCCGTCTTCTCGTATCCCAATTCTGCAACGGAGTTGAACACGTCAGAGTCGTTCGCCAGGTGCTGGACCGAAAGCCCCTCGTCCTCCCAAGGGGAGGGATCCATCATTCCTGCCGGGTCCACCAGGACAATATCTGATATGCCCAGGAGCCGGAGGGCATCCGTGAGACATTCCTCGGGAGCGCCGCCGGCCGTGTAGAGCATGGGAACGTCCAGTAGAGACGCCAGCACCGCCGCGTTGGTGGCGGATTCGGTGACTGCCGTGCTTATGGGCCTGGTCTCGCTGACGTCCATGGTGTACTGGTCGTCGCTGTCCTGGAACTGGTGAACGTGCCAGCTTTTCTCCGGCAGCAGACCCCAGGTGACGTTGAGATCGTAGGAGTCACCGCCGCCGGTATAGGTATGCACGGTGATGTCCCATAGCCCCGTTCGATCCGAAGGGAAACGGCATATCTGGGGTTGGTTCCACCAGCCGAAATAGAGATAATCCTCAGGCGGCTCGCCCTGGGGATGAACGTAGATCTCCAGGTCGCTGGCCCCGGACCAGTTGAGCACGCATTCCACCAGATCTCCTTCTTGTACGGGGCCGATGGTATGGGTCTTGCAGTCGTTGTACGGCGCCCGGGGCACTCCGCTGCCGTCGCTAGCTCCCACCGAATCTGAAAAGTCGGCCGTTCCCACCCCCGGACTTTCCAGGAAAGGCATGACGGAATACATGGGTGAAATGCCCACCTCCCGGCTGCCCTGATGCTGGAATACCAGGTTGTTGCTGGGATCGGCCTGATACCAGTTGGAGTATGAATTGTAGCTCGAATGATGGGTGCAGTAGGGATCCTTCATGGATACGTCGTACACGCTGTTGTCGTTCGGATCGTCCCATCGTAGATTAGCTGAAAGCCAGGCCGTCTCGGTGGCGTTCAGCGTGACGTTGAAGTACCGATTGGCATTGCTCGTGTTCGTGTGCACCCGCTCCACCTGTACGCCTCCGCCGCTCCGGGGCGCGTATGCGATGATCGCCTTGTCGGCATTCCTGGTCCTCTCGTATCCCCAGTAATACTTCGCCAGATCGGCGGATGCATTGTAGAGGGAGTCGGCCACGGTCACGATCTCGGTGTCCGCGGGATCGCCGTAATAGCCAGATATCTCGGCCCTGCGTCCGGGCGGCACCGCTCCGAGGAAATCCAGGTGCTCCGCGCTCCCGGTCTGCTCCAGGTAACCGGCCCAATCCCCGTGTAGTATTCCCATGTCCCTTACATCGCTGTCGAAGGCGAGAAGGCAGGAGTGCCTCGTTATGTTCTCCCAGTGGACCGCTGCCGGTACCGCGGCCGTATAGAGCAGTTCGTCGAAATACGTGGAGTTGTCCCCGTGTACCACTATGGTCCTTCTCATGTGATCGCTGCCGAATACCTCGCTGCCTTGCCTAGAGGACGCCCCGAGTTCCCCGATGAGACCCTCGATGTCGGGGGCCGCAGGATAGTATTCACCGGGGATATCCTCGGATGAGCCGTATCCGGGGCGAAAGTCCTCGGTCTCGCTCCTAAGAACCGTATCGCTATCGTAAGGGACCTGCCCGGCCTCGGCCATGCCTTTCGGCTCCCCGTAAGCCGGATCGATTCCGAGCCCGGATCGTGTATCGGCGATTACGCTGCCCGCGATGTTAGATACCAGAAATAACGCTGCCGACAGAATTACCATCGCAGTAAATGACCATTTCCTGAACATGTATTGAAGCCCCCGGATTCGTGCCATTGATGTCCTCTCCTCAGGCTCACCTAGGCCGTCGTAATACCGGTTATCTATCGAGCACACAACATAAAATGATTTGGTCCAATATTCGATTAGAATAAAAAATGGAATAAAAATATCTGAGATTGTGTTTGTCCGATATGCTATAAATAAACGTTCTGCGCAGGGATCGTCGTACAGCTAGCGAGCGCGGGTCATTTATTTTCTTTCTGAGCTCCTGCGTCCTCCAGTTCATCAAGGATTCCCCGACGTTTTCTCGAGGATCTTGTCCGTCCAGCATCCCCCTCCTCTACGGTTTTTATCCCCGTTTCCGCCTCCTCCGCCTCTTCGGCTTCCACCCTCTTTCCGATGTCGATTTTTTCATCCGCAGCCTCTCCTGGAAGGCTTTCGCTACCCCCCAATCCTTCCGAATTGTCAACTCCCCCATCGTTCTCATCTGCTGATTCTTCTTCATTTATTCCCATCCGTGCACCATCATCTTCCATTTTCGTTTTGTTTACAGCACCTGCTCCTTCCCCCATCTCCGCACTCTCACGTGCCTCGGCTCCCCTTACCATCTCCGCCGCTCCGTCGGCTTCGGCGTCCGTTCCCATCTCCGCCCCTCCGCCGACCTCGGCCCCCTTTCCTATCTCCGCCCCTCCGCTGACCTCGGCCCCCTTTTCTATCTCTACTCCTCCGTCAGCCTCGACTTCCTTTCCCATCTCCGTCCCTCGGTCGATCTCGACCCCCTTTTCAATCTCCGTCCCTTCACCGGCTTCGGCTTCCTTCCCCATCTCCGTCCCTCCACTGGCCTCGGCTTCCTTCCCCATCTCTGTCCCTCCGTCTGCCCCGGCGTCCTTCTCCATCTCCGTCCCTCCGCTGGCCTCGGCTTCCTTCCCCATCTCCGCTCCTCCGCCGGCCTCCGCCCCCTTGCCAATATCTCCTTTTCCTCCTTCCGTGGCCGAAGGCTTCCCTCCGGCAGGCTTCGCGGCCGCCTTTGCAGCTTCCATCCCCTTTTTACCTTCCTGCCCTGCCGCCTTGACAACGGACACCGCCTCGTTGAGCTTCTCCGCCATGGCGCTTCCCGCCTCCTTCATGGACGAACCCACTCCGGCAGCGTCGGAGAGCGCTTTCTTGATCGCCTCCCTTGCGGAGCCGGAAACGCTTTCCGCAGCCGCGCTGCCCATGGCTGCTACGTTGTCAAATCCCTCCTCCGCGGTCTCTCTCGTCCGGGCCAGCTCGTCCTTTGCATTGCCCATTTCTTCCGTCCTTCTTCGCAGTTCGTCGACCAGTTCGTTCGCCGCGTCCCCGAAGGTGGAAGCATCCAGCGTGCCGTCGATATCCAGCCCTTTCAACGCCTGCGAAATGACCTTGTCGTTCTCATCCCTGGCATTTTGGACTATTTCATCCATGCCCCGGGTCATTTCGCTGTTCATATCGTCCATTCTCGACCTTAGATCACCCACCTTTTTCGAGGATTCGTTCACCAACCCATCCAGCTTCTCATCCACAGTTAAGATTTCACCGTACTTTGAGATAATATCTTCCTTCAGACCATCCATTCTCTTCCCGAAACTACCCAAGAGCTCTGCCTTCAGGCTAGCGATCCCTTTGCTGGCGCTGTCCGTCCCCACCCTTTCGACTTCCGCCTCCATGAGCTCCTTCATCTCATCGGAGGTTCTGTTCATGATGTCGCGGATCTCAGCAGTGAGCGCTTCCGTGGAATCCTCAATCTCACTTATAAGCCCCATTATCGTCCCATTGACGGCGTCCATTGTCTCTAGGATATCATCGTTCACATTCCCCACAAATCCCTCCAGCTCGGCCCCGGAATCGGCTGCGGTCGCCAGGACCCGCTCCCGGGTATCCCTGGCCAATCCCTCGGCCTTCTTCACCGCATCTCCCATGAATTCCCCGCAGGAACTCAGTATGCCATCAGCAGCCCCATTCACAGCGGCCCCGGAGTTTTCCACATATCCCGTCATCTCGGTCTCGATCCGTTCCGGGATGTCTTTCGAGATGGCGTCCAGTGCATCCGTGAGACTCCCGGCGACACCCGATATGCCCGTGGATATGCCTTTCCCCATCTCGAGGCATTGCGGGACGACCTCTGAACCCAAGCCCCGTGCCTGGGCTGCTATCTTAGCGCCCTGGGCTGCTATTGTCGGAACGAAAGTGATCAGCTGCGCTTCGAAGTCCGAAAGAAGATCGTCCGCCTGCTCTTCCATGGTACGCTCTATGTTCTCTATCGCCTCATGTCCCTTTACCCTGATATCCTCTATCACCGACGTGTCCTCCGTGTAACCGGCGTTCACGTAGGCTTCCTCCGCCTCGGCGAAGGCCTCCTCCCCCATGACCCTGATCTGTCTTGCCTGCCTGTCGGCTTCTCTCGAAAGCTCCATCTTGATCCGTTCTATCTGCCGGTTCAGGTCCTTGCCGGTATCCATTATCACCTCGCCAACCGCTTCCCTGGCCGCGGAAATGCTGCCCTCTACCTCGACCCTCACAGCGGATACGATCCGATCCGATCCGGCCCTGACATCATCAAGGATGCGCTCGGACAGCTCCATGATCCGATCGAACAGTTCATCGAGAGCTGCCTCGACCTCGCCACGCAGTCCCTTCAGGACGGATGTGCCCTCGTCTATCATGATATCTACGGAATCCGCGATCCGGGCCAATGCCTCGTCGAGCCTCTTTCTAGCATCCGCAATGAGCTCCTTGAGGACGATCCCCGCCTGTTCCAGTGTATCGGACATGGCGGATTTCACCATCTCCAGGATCCGGTTCGTTGCCTCGTCGATCCTATGAGGCATGTCCGTGATCGGTTCCATGAGCTCTTTTGAGACCGTTTCAATGGCACTTTCCATTTTCGTTCGCAGCCTTTCGACGGCTTCTCGGACCTCCGTCGTGACGCCTTCCATGGACCCTTGGACGGACCTCTTCAATTCCTCCTTTATCACTGGAAGTTCTCTCTCAGCTTCCTCCAGGTCCACCGCTCCTTGAAATCTCTCGGAAAAACGGGTTGTTAAAACACCGGTCAATCCGTCAATCTGATCGGATGTGTTCCCGGTAACATCCATCAACTCATCGAGAATTCCTTCGATCTGCTCTGCCAGGGCCGATACCGCTCCGTCTTTCTTTTGATCTATCTTCCCGCGCAATGATTCTATTTTCTCTTCAGCGGCATTGGAAAGAAGTTCCATATTGGACCTTATTCCCTCGATCATCTCATTTTTTATCCCCGAGAGCTTCGAAGTGTACTCGTCGGGCAACGTCTCCACGCCCTCGAAGGCTTCTCTCAGAGCTCCCTGCCCCACCTCCCTAATGCCCGGGCCCGTTTTCTCCAGACCCTTGATCGCCTCGTTCACGGCTCCGTCTGTCGCGTTCATTACGGCGGTCCTGCACGTTAGCATCTTACTCTCCAGTTCCGAGAGCTGCCCCCGTCCCATCTCGATGATGTCATTAGCGCCGTCCTCGACCTGTACGATGGCTTTCAGAGCGACCGCGTGGGCCCGGTCGATCTCCTCGAATGCCTTCCGGCCCATCTGACAGGCTATACAGTTGCAGCTCACACTCGTTCCTTCCCTGTCGATAATCCTTTTATGCTTTCCTCTACAATAACATGAGGATCGATCCGTTCTATCACAATTTCCCCTCTTCGTTCTCCGATATTTCTCCCTTGCCGTCACCGGCCAAGGTCTTTCGGGCTGTCATTCCATCATTTTCACCCTCGTCATACAAGCCGCTAAGGCTCGAATTGTTCTTGATCGCATCCAATTTGTCTGCGAACCTCCCCGCTGTCTCCTTGATACCCACGTTCTGTCGCTCCGATACATCGCGATATTCCTCCGCCACCACGGAGCTTCGCTGCTCCTCTCCGGATGATCTGTCCAGGAGCCCATTCATCTTCATAACGAACTCATCCTTCGACCGGATGAGGGAATTTGCCTGAAGGTCCGCAACCAGGGGATATTCGGGAGCCACCTCGGATTCGCCCGTCATCCCATCCTCCTGATCTTCCTCTTCCTTTTCCTCCGAGATGCTATCCCCCCGGTCCGTCTCCGCCTCATGCGGATCCGCCCGATACGCCAGTGGCTCACGCTTAACAATATCGAGAACGGATATGAAACCCTGTTCCAGATCGAATATGTGTGTCACTCCCGTAACATGGAATACCTTCCCGCTCCCTCTATCTTCCTCTGGCTTTTCCTCTCCGTATACGGCGTCCCATCTGCTGCCGGATTCCACAACTCCCGTCATTGGAAACTCGTTGAAGAACCTTCCGGCCAACCGAAGTCCATCGTTCAATCTTACGTGGGGGGCACCTATCACCGTCAGCGTTCCCCGGGGATGCGGATTGAGGCTTTTTAGAAGATTATGAGCGATGGTCTCAGCACTCTTCTTCGGCGTGAACGGCAGATAACGGACCTCCCGGCCCTCAGCTTTGAGATCTCCCTCATCGTCCGGGATCCTTTGATCCACCACACTTCTCTCGATGGAATACAGGCATTCCGTCTCCTCTCCGTAATCGGAAAAGCTGACGATATCGAGGGAACTGATATCTTTCCGTCTCTCTTCCATCTCGAAATTGATTATGTCGAGGCCAAAGTAGAAGTTATGCACGTACTGCTGCATATTGGACTCCTTCCAGGTCTCCTGGTATAACCTTTCCAGCCCCCGGTCTCCCGGAGACACTCTCTCCGGCTCCCATGTCTTGGCCACGAGCCTATCGTGAACATCCATATAGAGGTCCATACCCGCTTCCATGCACAGCTGGGCCATGTTCTCATAGATGGTCTCGCTATCCGAGAACAGGTACCTCGATTTCTGCACCTCGCTTTTTGATATTTCGGCAATTTCCATGCCGCCGGCCTCCTCCGCCAATCTGCCGATGACCTTGTCCACGGTATCCCGATTGATGACGCTGTGATAACGCAGGCATAGCAATGAATGTATTCTGCTGATGGATGTTACGCAGCAAAGTGTAAGCTCCCTTCTTACATCCGAGACGTATCCGGTGAAGACCCTGGCATGTTCCGGCCCATAGGGAGCCCGTTTCAGATAATACCCCAGGGAAACGATGATCTTGTCGCCCGGTACCACATCGGGATCGTGCCCGGGGATGTTCCTCAGAGTGATCTCGCAGCAGTTAACGGGTTGATCAAAGCTGGAATTGATCATTATGCTAGTAATATAGGTATTTTCCTGGATCCGGCATCCCCGCGGCCCCTCTTCATCGGGAACCATGTTGGGTGACCAGAAGTACCGACCGGAATTCTTACCTTTTTGCCTCTCCATCTGGACGAGAAAGAAGGGCTTTAACAGATCCAGGTTCGTAACCTCTCCGGGACTCGGCATGAACTACCTCACCTGCCACATGGGCTTGGAGAACAACGATTCAGGGATGTTCCTGGAATGATTTCCTGCTCGTTATTTATACCTTATCTCGTATAAGGCGATAACCATAATAATGGCCTTCAGAGCACATCCTCATATCGTCTTTGATTCCCCCGTCTGGAGCATGATAACATTTATATACCGTGTGTTTTTGGATATAAGGGGAAAATTAATTAAATGAAAATAGTGTTCTATGACCAAATCAGGTGGATTTCATGCTGTTTGGAGACAAAAAGAAGAAGGAAGACGGCTCTAAACGCCCCATTATGCCAACCCGGGTTAAGGTCGTCGAGAAGAAGGAGCACTTTCTCCAGGTCCAGAGGACCATCAGTTCCTATTCCGGCTATAAAGGCTCTCGGAGAAAGGAGGATGACCTCGCCATCAGGAGAAGGGTTCTCGAGGAGATCGATAAGGTGAGGGAGGTGCTCACCGATATCCTGGAGGACGCCTATAATGATGGCGATACGAAGACCCAGCAGGAGATTCGAAAGGCTCAGGACCAACTCGACATCTTCTCGGACGAGGTCGATCTGGCCGAGGCTGGGCATAAATACTCGTTCTTCTCTCCCCAGAGGTCGGTCGGTGGGGGGATGATCAAGCAGCTCACGAAGTTCGATGCGTCCATCATCGATGTGATGAACCAGCTCGTCAAGGGGGCGTCCAGGATCCAGACGAAATATCTCGGAAAGGACAGCTCGCTCGAGGCCATCAAGGAGCTTCGGAAGATCAAGCAGTATATAACCACTGCCAGGAACGAATTCAAGAACCGGATCGAATTCATCAAGAAGTTGTAAGGAGGTAAGATACTATGTCAGAGGCTTACAAGAGATGGCACTGGAAGGTCATAAAGGGCGCTCCCATCCCTGCCGAACAGATCATTGCAAGGATAATCGAGAAGGGTCAGGAGAAGGAACGGAAGTTCATCTTCAAGAAGGACATGCTCAAGGACATGACAATTGAACCGAACGAGTGTGCCGTGATAATAACCGACGGGAAGGTCGAGGATGTCATCACGCAGACCCGGATAAAGAAATTATTCGGGATTTTCGACCGGAAGAAGTACAAGTTGCTCTTCATGGACATTGCACCCATAGAGCTGATCTTCCCCGTGGTGGCATCGACCAAGGATCACATGCCCATCAAGGGCAAGTGCACCCTCAGATTCACGCTCTCGTCCGAGAACGCTACCCAGGTAATAACCCTCATGAGGGCCAAGACCATACTCACGAAGAAGATGCTCCAGAAGAAGATCTACGATGAGATAGTCTCCATGGTCTTCAAGAATCGGATCGCCAAGTACTCCAAGGAGGAGTTCCACGGAAACGTGGACATCATCAAGGACATGGAGACCGCCGCGATCGTGGAGATGCGAAAGACGTTCGCCATGTGGGGGATCTCCCTCGTCAAGATGTTCACCAACTGGGAACGGACCATGCATGATGCCGTGCAGGAGCACAGGGCCAAGACAGAGCTCAAGACCGAGAAAGCGGAGGTCGACCACGAGGGGTGGATGGCCCAGCAGCAGAGGAAGCACGACAAGGTGGAGAAGCTTCGGGGGGACAAGTGGGACCTGCGCCGCGGTGAGGTGGCCGGCAAGGAATCGCTTCGAACCGCTCACCTGGACGCCTCGGTCGAGCGGGACAAGATGAAGCACGAGCATAAGATGGACAAGTCCAAGGACGTGTTCGACGAGAAGCTGCGACGGAAGAAGAGCATAGCCGAGCTCGAGGCCGAGCAGGACGCCCGGGAACTGGCGCAGGCCATGGGCGCCAAGCAGCAGCTGAATGCCATGAAGATGGCGCGAAAGCAGCAGGACTTCGACCAACAGAACGCCCAGATGGGCATGCAGACACAGGCCATGCAGGCCATCATGCAGCAGGCCGTCGCATCCGGCGCAGCCGATTCCAGCTCCATACAGGAGATGATGCGCCAGATGACCATGCAGAAGGCGCTGGACCGGGAGGGCGGAAAGGTCAAGGACCTGGCGGCGGCAGAGGCCCAGAGGCACAATCTGGACACCTACAAGCAGGCGGAGGACCGGGAGAGGGAGCACCAGCTCGCAATGAACAAGGAGGCTGCGCACATGATGCAGGCCGCCAAACAGAACGGTCCCCAGACCCTGGTGCAGGGAGGCGGCGGTGGAGAAGTTTCCACCAGGATGAACATCGATGCGACCCCTCCGCCACCACCGAAGGCCACGTGCTGGAGCTGCGGCAAGCCCGTGGAGCCGGATTTTGCAATGTGCCCCTTCTGCGGCGAGGCGCTGCAGTAGGTCCTTAGCATACAGTAAAGAGGCTGACGGACCGGAAATCGGGGTCGGCCTCTTTTATTATTCTGCTTTTTAACATTCACTGAATTGCTGGTTTCTTTCGACGTTCTTCCTTTCTCCTGTCATACTCTTCTTTATTCATCTCGGGCGATCCCTGCCATTCCGGGCAAAAGTATTAATATCGATAAGATAGATTCGGATTTGCCAGGCTAGGTCGGGGCGCCAGGCGTGCCCTGTTACCCGAAATCGCCTTATGCGGGGACCGAATGTCCGGAGGCGGCATAACCAGTAGGGCGGCAATCCGCTGGATGGCGTTGAATCCTCGTCTCCTTTGGTTGAAGGTTGCATTGGGATTGTCGGAGGGCAATTTCCATAACGTTCGCCATGGATATCGGGTCAGGCCCGGAAGGGAGCAGCCTTACCGTGGACTCTCAACGCTCTGGAGGTAGCGGGGAAGAGCCAGAAAGCGGGCAGTTGTCACCAGACCAGGATGTCCACTCCGGTCGCGCCTGGTATTCTCACGGTGGGCGTGAAATGAATGCTGCGAAGAGATTCGAGCTCGTGGCGTTCGACATGGACGGAGTTCTGGTTGATTTTCACTCTTCCTGGGTCTGGGTTCACAGGTATTTCGGTACGTGCAACGATCACTCTCTCGATAGCTACATGGCGGGGGATATAGACGATCGGGAGTTCATAAGGAGGGACCTCGAGCAGTGGATGGAGGTACGGCCCAGGATACATACATCCGACATCGCCGCTATTCTCGATGACATACCCCTCATGCCGGGCCTCGCGGCCACAATATCTGCTTTGAAAGAGCGGGGCATCCGCTGCGTTATCATCTCCGGGGGTATTGACATACTTACGGACCGCCTCGTTTCCGATCACGGTTTCGATGCCGCCTTTTCGAACTCTCTATGCACGGACCAGGATGGATTCCTCACCGGCGAGGGGCACGTCGGTGTGAAGCTGAACGACAAGGCGACGCCGCTCCTGGAGCTACAGGAAAAGTACGGCCTTTCGCCCGGGCACTGCGCTTCCGTGGGAAATTCATCCATTGACGTATCCATGTTCGAACATTCCGGATTGTCCATCGCCTTCAATCCGGAGGGACCGTACGTGGTCAGGAATGCGGACCGTGTTGTATACCGAAGAGACCTGGGCGACATTCTGAGATATCTCATCTGAAGCTTCTCCTGATTCCGGAAGACCCCCCTTCTCTCCGCTGGCCGACCATGTAATTTGCCCAAAAGATAAAAATAAAGAGAGGGCCTTATTCGAGGGGATGAGAGATTACGGCGTCAGACCACCAGGGGAGTCGATTCCGCGTGAAAAGCCTCCCAAACGACGGAGAAAGAGGAGGATAGGTGCCACCATCGCGAACATTCTGACAAAGGTTATCGCTCTTACTATCCTGGTTCTACTCCTTCTGGTCGTATTCCTCCCCAGTTTGAGACCCGTCCGCGATAGATTCGAGGATTACCTCACCGAGGGACTGAAATATTACCAGGAGGATCCCGAGTATTCCGAGTTCAAGGTGGAGCGTGTGATGGTTATGAAGTCGGATACCAGCACTGCCGATATCTCCTACACTCTGTCCATCCCCCGCCCCCGTGAGCTCGAGAAGATAAATAAATATGATATTCAGAAAATGAAGGAATTCACCGTGACCAATTCCGATTCCAAGGCCAAGACCATCGAGAACGAAGATCTATACCACTGGTCGGGGACCCTGAAGGGCAAAGGATCGGTGGAGGTAAGGATAACCTATCACGTCCAGGGCTTCACGGTGGACTGGGATATCAGTGCAGGGAACAGCGGCAAGCTCTCGGATATACCGAAGGACTACCTGGACAACTACACTATCGACCGCTGGGAGATCTGGGACGAGGACGGTGAGAGCTACTGGGATATCGACGACGACGGCGAGGTCCCGGATTACCGTTTCGAACCCAGCAATCCCCTTCTCAATTCGCTGGCCAAGCACATAATCGGCAACGAAGACAACGTCTACATGTGCGCATACAAGATATACCAGTTCATGAAGGCCGGTACGAAATTAGGCAACCAGACCTACGGTCCCTTCTCCTATCCCACGCCGGATCAGCAGACGGAGGACAGACTGAGATATCACGGCAAGCCCAAGCCGGCATACAAGACCCTTCACGAGGGATACGGGGACTGCGACGACCAGGCCATCCTGTTCCTGACGCTGTGCAGGGCGGTGGGGATACCCGGGTGGCTTGAATCAGGAGCCCTCTTCAATCAGTATTCACCCGATCCGGACAATGCCTGGGAAGGCCACGGATGGGGGAAGATACTAATACCCATGAAGAACGGCAAGATGGAGGAGCCGTCGGTGGATCCCGTCAACGACCTCTTTCTGAAGAGGGATGCCAACCGGTTCTCCGACTGGCAGGATCCGGGTGGAGAGAGGACGGGCTATCTGTTCAACCTTAGCAATAGCTACAAGCAGTATCTCAAGAATGGAGCTATACCGGATGTTATAAACAAGGAGTTCGAGAAACCTCCGTTAAAAGTAACGCTGAAGTCTACCATGAGCCTGTCCAAGAGGAACGGTGTCATATGGGATATCGTGGAGAAGGTCGGGAACGATAACGTACCCAGGTACGAGATCCAGGATTTCGGCAACGTACTCAAGGTATATGAGCATCTGGACCCACCGATCTTTCCCATCGATATCGAGAGCTATTACACGTCGTGGACCTACTCCACAAGTTCTTCCATTTCGCCGGGAGACATCTCCTTCGAGGACGGCTACGAGACCCACTTCTACAATGCACACAAGACCAAGCTCGAGATCAAGGTTTGACCGTCTGGCCACCCCTATATAAAATTATATTAATCTTGTTTCCCTTTAGGGACCGAACGGTCAAGGTGTTCTCTCATGGTAATGTTCTGTCCCGAGTGCAAATCCCTCATGTTCCCCAGTAAGAACGAGCCCGGCATAATGGTATGCAGGAATACCAAATGCGGCTACAAGATCAAATCGGACGGCAAGGCCGAGGTCATAACGACGCCGAGCGAGGAGAAGGCCTTCAAGATTTTTGACAAGGACCTTGGCACGCTTCCAACCGTGAACCAGGAATGCCCGGAATGCGGTCACGAGAAGGCCAAGTGGTTCCTTAGACAGACGAGGGCCGCTGATGAGCCTACTACGAGATTCTACATCTGCTGCAAGTGCAATAATCGATGGCGCGAGTACTGATGGGTAAAAATATGCCTCATTACTCCACCACATAAGTCATCAGTATGGATTTTGTCGTCGAGCTTCTCTTATAGCGATCCGGTTCTCAGTAAATTGTTTCAAATCCCTCCATCCTCATAGACCGTCCGTATCCAGTTGACGGTCCCGGGCGCCCTGAAATCGGATGTGTCCGGAAACGCATCCATGAACCTTCTAACCTCCGAGGCACATGCGTCCAGCTTCAATGCAGTGGTATCCAGTTCGATGGCCGGAACGCCCCGTTCCCGCACCTCCACAGCAATGATGTCAATAAGCTCGCTCTCGCAGTTCTCCGCCACCTTGTCTGCGGAATAATTTCTCGTACTCAATCTAATTTTCAGCTCCCGGGGGTCGCTCCTCAGAAGTACGATCCCAGTGACGGACAGCAGGTGCGAAAGATGACCCTCCACCACGATCCAACCGGTCCGGTCGATATCCTGGAGAACATTGGACAATATCTCGTCCAGCCTCTCCGGCTCGACCTCGATCTCGGAGCCATTTCCGGGTGAAGACGGGAACTCAGTGACCGTCTTCGTAAGTAACGACGTGCCAGAAAGGGGCGGTTTCACACGAATAGCCCTCCGGGCCATCGCATCGGTCAGGAGCTTGCCTGTGCGCAGAACGTTTACGCCCTGTTTCTCCAGCTCGTCACACAGCGTGGTCTTACCAGTTCCGGGCGTCCCGGTCACCGCCAGTACCTTCGGTTCACTGTTCTGGTATGATGACATAATATTCACCGGGAAGAAACCCTATTGCTCATCTCCCGCCATCCGGCCTATCCGGATCAGTAGGTCGGAGGCCTATGAGGTGGTGATCCTTGATGCGGTGGCCCCTGAACGGGCGGCTGCTGGCCGGGGGGCTGGGGTTGGGGTTGCGGCGCGGGGGCGGCGACACCGGATTCCTGCCGCAATCTGACCACCTGTTGCTCCATGGATCGCTTCTGTGCCTGTATGTCTCCGTAGCGCTTCAGAAGGAGCATCTTCTGCTCCCGCGGCCCCACGAACCTCAGCTGATTCTTTATGACCGTCTCCTGCTGTGTAACAACATGTAACTGCTGAAGGGCGTACTGAAGATGTTTCTGGCTCCTGCTCTCGTAGGCCACCGGCGCCCCCGGTTGTCCGGGAACTCCCGGGGGAGGCGATGTCGGGCGCTTGAAGGGACCGGGTCCCTTCTGTGCCTTCTTCGCCCGTTTTCTCTTCTTCCTGGCCAGCTCCCGTTCGAGCTTTCCCCTCTTTTTGGAGTCCAGCAGAATGTAAGTGAAGGGTATCGCGCATCCGATGACACCGATGGCGATGAAGAACGGTATGTATGGCTTCAAGGGATAGGTGTCTATACTGTAAACAGCCCTGCATTCTATTGCGTTGCCGTAGTCATCCCTTCTGACAATGAATGTATACGGCGTATCCGGCTCCAGGGACGTTGAGAAGCTCAAGCGCTCGACATTCTTCCCGTACGCCACGGATTTGGCTTTCAATTCTTCCGGATTATAACTATGGTGCTCGCCCTCTTCGTCCTTCTTCAGGAAATATATGGATACGTCATCGGGTACATCCCCCCCGCCGCTCGTTTCGAGCTCTATGTTCATATCCACGGGAATGTCGAATGCGAACAGCTTCTTCTCCAGGGTAATGTCACTAAGGGAATTGGAACTGGTGGACAGGTCGAATGGCTCATCCTCTTTGGGTACTTCAAGGGGATAGAAGGATATGGCCATCATGGCAGCCATGAAAAGAATGACGACCCCTGCGATGATATAGGAGTTCCTATAGGATTTCTCGGCCTCCTTCAATTTTTCCTGTATCTCTTTCTCTTTGGAGGATGACATGATGCATTCCCTCAGTCTAGTTATTGGAGGAATAATGTGGACTATGAATATGAACTATCTCTGATTATCTTTATTCTATATCGTTTTTGTCCTCAATTGTTGAAGGACGTGGAGACCTAATGGCCTCCGGCGAGAAGCTTTCGGTATCTCTCCTCGATCCTTTCGGCGCAGATATCCCATGAATAGTTCTCCACCGCGATCTCGCGCAGGGCCCTACCTCTCCGCACTCTCCCCTCCTTATCTCCCAACAGCCCAATGATACTACGTGCAAGGGAACGGGGGTCATCCATCTCCGCGAAGACGCCTGCATCTCCGAGAACCTCCCTGTTGGTGGCATGATCGAAGGCGATCACCGGGAGACCGCATCCCATGTAATTGAAGAGCTTGCCGTTCCCCTCGCCCCAACGGAGCAGCTTGGGTGCTACGGCAATATCTGCCAGAGCCAGATGTGCCGGGGCATCGAAATAGGAAATCTTTCCCGTTACGGTGACGTTGTCTGAAACTCCCCTTTCCCGGACTATATCCCTCACGACATCCTCTCCCGGATATCCCATGAGCAGGAAGTGCACGTTCCCGTTCACTTCGAGAACCTCGGGTATTGCCTCCAGGAGATGATCGATGCCCTTGTGACTGTCCATGCCCCCCAGGTAGCCTACTATTTCCCGTCCCGGGGGTATCCCCAGTTTGTGCCTGAGCCTTCGGAGGCGGTCCCTGTCCGTGTAACTGTCGCCAGGGCGGAACCGTTCGATGTCCACTCCGTCCGGGATGGCCCTGACCTTGTGGCTACTCACTCCGAAATCCCCCATCATCATCTCCGCCAGATGCCCCGAGGACGTGATGATCTGCGGGGCTCGGCGGTCTATATCCGCTTCCAACCATCGCCAGAAATGGTGTAATGGAGTGCTCTTCCCCACGAATCCGTGTGCTGTCATCTCACCGGTGAGCGATCCCTGGGCATCGAACAGATACGGAGTTCCCCGTAGAAAGCGGGTCATCACGATATTCTGAGCGATGAACGCGCCCTCGTGAAGATGTGCGTGAATGACGTCCACGGGCTCCCTGCGGGCATGCCTGAGACACTTGACGAGAAGCATGGTGTCCATATAGATGAAATGAAGCGAGGGGCCGGCGACGAGCTTGTCGTACCAGGGGGTCCTGCGGATCCGCAGAAGGGGAATGGAACCGATGTCCCTTCCGCTGTGATACGTGAGTACTACCGGCCTATGGCCCCTTTTTCGGAGCGCCCTGACCTGTTCCAATATCCTGACATGGCATCCCCTGTCGGAAAAGAACATCGTGGGAGCGATCACCAGTATCCTCAGCATCGGGAGGCCTCATATCATTCTCCGAGAGCTGCCAGGGCCTCCCTGATCCTTCCGGTCACGAAGTTCCTCTGAAGCGAGCTGAGAAAGTAGCCCAGTCTCGGGCCCCTGGGCTGGTTCAGCAGGAGCCGGTACAGCGGTCTGAACACCTTCATGGGAGCAACCGCCAGTTTCTCCTTCACATTGTAGCATGCAGCATGAAGTTCATCTGCGGTCCAGTCGGCAGCTCCGAATTCAAGCAGTAATTCTTCGAGTATCCTTGCTTCGTCATTGCCCATTCCTCCGATCATCTCCTTCGTGAGCTCCGGGCGAATTGAGAACTTGACGGCGTCCGGTGCATAGTTATCCACCCAGTACCTGGCGCATCTCAGACGTTCCATGATACGTTCGGATTCCGCCTGATCCAGCTCCCCCAGATCCTCGGTTCGCTTGAGCCTTGCCACAACCTCGTCCAATCCGGGATCGATCTGGACCAGGGAGACCATGTGGCGGTAGGGAACGCGGATGGGCGGGGCGGGGGATGCTGGGCCGAAAGCCCTCGCCTGGGAAAGTTCGAATATGCGCTTCTTGTCCTCCACATCCTTTTCCTCATCCCTGTCACCGTTGTAGATCTCCTCGTAGCGATCGTATTCGTCCACCAGATTCAAAAGACCGAAACCGGGATCGAAATCGATATGTTTCGGCGGATCGACCCTCATGGCAAGGAAACGCATCACTTCGGGCGGGGTCATTCTGAGCATGTCCACCGCGCTTACAACAACTCCCTTGGACGAGGACATCGCCCCCTTGCCCTTGAGCTGTATCCACTCGTAGATCACCGGATGGGGGGCCGTTCCGCCAAGTATGCTCTCCATTATCTCCTTTCCCGATTCGTAGGAGCCCCCTGCGGCGGCATGGTCCTTTCCAAAGGGTTCGCAGTTGATCCCGAGATGATGCCACCTGGCCGGCCACTCCAGCCGCCAAGGGAGCTTTCCGTCATCCGTGCGTATGTCCGCCTTTCCTTCCGTTCCGCACGAGCAGTTATAGGAAACGAAGGGTTCGGTATAATCCGTCACGCTCGTTTCCGCAAAGGTGTTGCAACCGGCGCATTTCGGAGTGTAGGGGAACCAGTTCTCAGCCAGCTGTCTTCCGGTGACCCGCCCAATGATTTCTCTGACCTTCTCTCTTTCTTCTATGATCCTCTTGGTCGCTTCGTAGTACCGGCCAATGCGGTACATCTCGTGAACGTGTAGGATCTCCGGCCTTATGCCCAGCTTCGATACTGCCTCGAGGAACGGCTCCAGGAAATGCTCGGCATAGCTCTCGTGCCCTCCGCAGGGACAGGGTATCTCGGAGATCGGCTGCCCAACGTATTTACCGTAGGATCCGTCCAGAAATGGATAGACCTTCCGCAGTGGATCGTAGCTGTCGGCGATATAGTAGAGGATCGCGTCGCCGCCCCTCCCCTCAATCGCCCGAAACACGGCGTCTCCCGTCAGGATCTCCCTCATGTTGCCCACGTGAATATGGCCGGATGGGGTGATACCCGTCGCTATCCTGTAGGGGGGATCCCCTCTCATGACCTTTTCCGCTTCCACATCTGCCCAGTGCATTAGATCTCACCTTGATACAATATGTTCCTTTGGGAATGTTATCTTTTCATATCTCCCGGGCAACGTTCAAGGAATTCCTCGAGCAGCCGCCGGGATATCATTTCCACAACCTTCTTCAGCGATCCGTCGCGATCAAAACCCTCGACGATGGATGTCAGCTCCTCTTCGGGCATGTCCTCGATCTCCCTAGCATGCCGTGATATCTCCGGAAGAGCCCTGACCACGTTGTCTATCACAGGTATGTCGCAGGTGCGCGGCGTTCTAGACAGTGGATTGAGATCGACGGCGATCACCTTCTTTCCCATCTTCTTGAGGGCTTCGGTCCTGTCCCCGTCCTCCAGAAGCACGAGTACGGTATCGGCAGAGTAGATTCCTTCCCTCTCGCAGCGTCCCCTGTTATGGTCCAGACCGGGTATCACGGCCTCTCTGCTTCTTCCCAGAACACCCCTTGCACCCAGGGATTCGTAGAGGGTTACGAGCCTTTCCACCCGGTCCGCGGACGGATGAAATAGGTTCACCTCTATGCTGGCCCCAACGATCCCTGCCAGCTCCATGGTCTCCTCTGCTGTCAGTACGGAGGAGTTGCCGTTGACGGATATGACGGGGCATCCGGAGAGCAGGAGGGCCGCCGCTGCTGTCCTGGCCTGTGTTCTGGACTCCGGGACGGTCCTCTCGCCCAGGAGGTAGTCGAAAGCCTCCCCCCTGCCGTGGGCTGCGAGACCGGAAGGGGCCACGAGGCCCTCCTTTAAGCCCCGTGCCAATTTCTCACGGTAACTCAGGGAGAGGTATCGGGGATGGGTAAAAGGAACATCCATGGAGGGGGATTAACATCAAAGGGTGTTATATAGTTGATGCGCTGCGAGTCACCCAAATCCGAAAACTGCTGCCTGACCACGATAAAAAGGTTTGGCAAAATAATATGGAAGAAAGATATATATGGTTTTAAACTGATATGGGTAAGGGGGAATTCTATGCCGACCAAAGATGAGATATTAAGTTCTACAGCTCTTATGCTTAATAAGAGATACAACGAGGACCATTGCGTTACGATACAGACGGTGGTAGAAAAACACCTGAAGGAGACCTTTCAGTTCAGGAGATATCTGTGTCGGAAGACCGCCAAGAGTTTATGCGATTATCTGGAGGAGAAGGGGATATTTTGTCCGTACAAGATTAATGAAGATTTCATAAAACGCACGTGGTCTATCGATTTCGACCAGCTCGAACAATTTCTCGAGAACAGGAAATGATCTCCCGGCAAGGGGGATTCTTTTCTCCTTTTTTTATGGTCAATCAGATTCCGTTGCCTTGCTATCCGTTTGCATGATATTCCTCCTGGCGTTAGATTATCTGCCGTAAGGAAGAGGGTGCTGCCATGATCGATACCGCAGGTATGTCCACGAGCTCCGTTCTGAAGATCGCCGGGGACTACGTCCGCGGCAATGATGTGGAAAATGTGGTGCTGGCAACAACGAGGGGCGACACGGCGCTTCTGGCCGGGAAGTGTTTCGGGTCCGATGTGAACGTCGTCGCCGTTACCCATTCCACAGGCTTTCGTGAGGATAACGAACAGGAACTGGAGGATGAGGTACGCCGGAAGATAGAGACCAACGGAATAACGGTGCTGACATCGGCAATGCCGTTCCATTCGTGGAACGATCATTACCGGAAGGACAGGGGAATGATCATGCCCGCGACCATCATCGCGGATACTCTGAGGCTTTTCGGCCAGGGCACGAAGGTATGCGTGGAGATCGCCATGATGGCCGGAACGCCCCGTTCCCGCACCTCCACAGCAATGATGTCAATAAGCTCGCTCTCGCAGTTCTCCGCCACCTTGTCTGCGGAATAATTTCTCGTACTCAATCTAATTTTCAGCTCCCGGGGGTCGCTCCTCAGAAGTACGATCCCAGTGACGGACAGCAGGTGCGAAAGATGACCCTCCACCACGATCCAACCGGTCCGGTCGATATCCTGGAGAACATTGGACAATATCTCGTCCAGCCTCTCCGGCTCGACCTCGATCTCGGAGCCATTTCCGGGTGAAGACGGGAACTCAGTGACCGTCTTCGTAAGTAACGACGTGCCAGAAAGGGGCGGTTTCACACGAATAGCCCTCCGGGCCATCGCATCGGTCAGGAGCTTGCCTGTGCGCAGAACGTTTACGCCCTGTTTCTCCAGCTCGTCACACAGCGTGGTCTTACCAGTTCCGGGCGTCCCGGTCACCGCCAGTACCTTCGGTTCACTGTTCTGGTATGATGACATAATATTCACCGGGAAGAAACCCTATTGCTCATCTCCCGCCATCCGGCCTATCCGGATCAGTAGGTCGGAGGCCTATGAGGTGGTGATCCTTGATGCGGTGGCCCCTGAACGGGCGGCTGCTGGCCGGGGGGCTGGGGTTGGGGTTGCGGCGCGGGGGCGGCGACACCGGATTCCTGCCGCAATCTGACCACCTGTTGCTCCATGGATCGCTTCTGTGCCTGTATGTCTCCGTAGCGCTTCAGAAGGAGCATCTTCTGCTCCCGCGGCCCCACGAACCTCAGCTGATTCTTTATGACCGTCTCCTGCTGTGTAACAACATGTAACTGCTGAAGGGCGTACTGAAGATGTTTCTGGCTCCTGCTCTCGTAGGCCACCGGCGCCCCCGGTTGTCCGGGAACTCCCGGGGGAGGCGATGTCGGGCGCTTGAAGGGACCGGGTCCCTTCTGTGCCTTCTTCGCCCGTTTTCTCTTCTTCCTGGCCAGCTCCCGTTCGAGCTTTCCCCTCTTTTTGGAGTCCAGCAGAATGTAAGTGAAGGGTATCGCGCATCCGATGACACCGATGGCGATGAAGAACGGTATGTATGGCTTCAAGGGATAGGTGTCTATACTGTAAACAGCCCTGCATTCTATTGCGTTGCCGTAGTCATCCCTTCTGACAATGAATGTATACGGCGTATCCGGCTCCAGGGACGTTGAGAAGCTCAAGCGCTCGACATTCTTCCCGTACGCCACGGATTTGGCTTTCAATTCTTCCGGATTATAACTATGGTGCTCGCCCTCTTCGTCCTTCTTCAGGAAATATATGGATACGTCATCGGGTACATCCCCCCCGCCGCTCGTTTCGAGCTCTATGTTCATATCCACGGGAATGTCGAATGCGAACAGCTTCTTCTCCAGGGTAATGTCACTAAGGGAATTGGAACTGGTGGACAGGTCGAATGGCTCATCCTCTTTGGGTACTTCAAGGGGATAGAAGGATATGGCCATCATGGCAGCCATGAAAAGAATGACGACCCCTGCGATGATATAGGAGTTCCTATAGGATTTCTCGGCCTCCTTCAATTTTTCCTGTATCTCTTTCTCTTTGGAGGATGACATGATGCATTCCCTCAGTCTAGTTATTGGAGGAATAATGTGGACTATGAATATGAACTATCTCTGATTATCTTTATTCTATATCGTTTTTGTCCTCAATTGTTGAAGGACGTGGAGACCTAATGGCCTCCGGCGAGAAGCTTTCGGTATCTCTCCTCGATCCTTTCGGCGCAGATATCCCATGAATAGTTCTCCACCGCGATCTCGCGCAGGGCCCTACCTCTCCGCACTCTCCCCTCCTTATCTCCCAACAGCCCAATGATACTACGTGCAAGGGAACGGGGGTCATCCATCTCCGCGAAGACGCCTGCATCTCCGAGAACCTCCCTGTTGGTGGCATGATCGAAGGCGATCACCGGGAGACCGCATCCCATGTAATTGAAGAGCTTGCCGTTCCCCTCGCCCCAACGGAGCAGCTTGGGTGCTACGGCAATATCTGCCAGAGCCAGATGTGCCGGGGCATCGAAATAGGAAATCTTTCCCGTTACGGTGACGTTGTCTGAAACTCCCCTTTCCCGGACTATATCCCTCACGACATCCTCTCCCGGATATCCCATGAGCAGGAAGTGCACGTTCCCGTTCACTTCGAGAACCTCGGGTATTGCCTCCAGGAGATGATCGATGCCCTTGTGACTGTCCATGCCCCCCAGGTAGCCTACTATTTCCCGTCCCGGGGGTATCCCCAGTTTGTGCCTGAGCCTTCGGAGGCGGTCCCTGTCCGTGTAACTGTCGCCAGGGCGGAACCGTTCGATGTCCACTCCGTCCGGGATGGCCCTGACCTTGTGGCTACTCACTCCGAAATCCCCCATCATCATCTCCGCCAGATGCCCCGAGGACGTGATGATCTGCGGGGCTCGGCGGTCTATATCCGCTTCCAACCATCGCCAGAAATGGTGTAATGGAGTGCTCTTCCCCACGAATCCGTGTGCTGTCATCTCACCGGTGAGCGATCCCTGGGCATCGAACAGATACGGAGTTCCCCGTAGAAAGCGGGTCATCACGATATTCTGAGCGATGAACGCGCCCTCGTGAAGATGTGCGTGAATGACGTCCACGGGCTCCCTGCGGGCATGCCTGAGACACTTGACGAGAAGCATGGTGTCCATATAGATGAAATGAAGCGAGGGGCCGGCGACGAGCTTGTCGTACCAGGGGGTCCTGCGGATCCGCAGAAGGGGAATGGAACCGATGTCCCTTCCGCTGTGATACGTGAGTACTACCGGCCTATGGCCCCTTTTTCGGAGCGCCCTGACCTGTTCCAATATCCTGACATGGCATCCCCTGTCGGAAAAGAACATCGTGGGAGCGATCACCAGTATCCTCAGCATCGGGAGGCCTCATATCATTCTCCGAGAGCTGCCAGGGCCTCCCTGATCCTTCCGGTCACGAAGTTCCTCTGAAGCGAGCTGAGAAAGTAGCCCAGTCTCGGGCCCCTGGGCTGGTTCAGCAGGAGCCGGTACAGCGGTCTGAACACCTTCATGGGAGCAACCGCCAGTTTCTCCTTCACATTGTAGCATGCAGCATGAAGTTCATCTGCGGTCCAGTCGGCAGCTCCGAATTCAAGCAGTAATTCTTCGAGTATCCTTGCTTCGTCATTGCCCATTCCTCCGATCATCTCCTTCGTGAGCTCCGGGCGAATTGAGAACTTGACGGCGTCCGGTGCATAGTTATCCACCCAGTACCTGGCGCATCTCAGACGTTCCATGATACGTTCGGATTCCGCCTGATCCAGCTCCCCCAGATCCTCGGTTCGCTTGAGCCTTGCCACAACCTCGTCCAATCCGGGATCGATCTGGACCAGGGAGACCATGTGGCGGTAGGGAACGCGGATGGGCGGGGCGGGGGATGCTGGGCCGAAAGCCCTCGCCTGGGAAAGTTCGAATATGCGCTTCTTGTCCTCCACATCCTTTTCCTCATCCCTGTCACCGTTGTAGATCTCCTCGTAGCGATCGTATTCGTCCACCAGATTCAAAAGACCGAAACCGGGATCGAAATCGATATGTTTCGGCGGATCGACCCTCATGGCAAGGAAACGCATCACTTCGGGCGGGGTCATTCTGAGCATGTCCACCGCGCTTACAACAACTCCCTTGGACGAGGACATCGCCCCCTTGCCCTTGAGCTGTATCCACTCGTAGATCACCGGATGGGGGGCCGTTCCGCCAAGTATGCTCTCCATTATCTCCTTTCCCGATTCGTAGGAGCCCCCTGCGGCGGCATGGTCCTTTCCAAAGGGTTCGCAGTTGATCCCGAGATGATGCCACCTGGCCGGCCACTCCAGCCGCCAAGGGAGCTTTCCGTCATCCGTGCGTATGTCCGCCTTTCCTTCCGTTCCGCACGAGCAGTTATAGGAAACGAAGGGTTCGGTATAATCCGTCACGCTCGTTTCCGCAAAGGTGTTGCAACCGGCGCATTTCGGAGTGTAGGGGAACCAGTTCTCAGCCAGCTGTCTTCCGGTGACCCGCCCAATGATTTCTCTGACCTTCTCTCTTTCTTCTATGATCCTCTTGGTCGCTTCGTAGTACCGGCCAATGCGGTACATCTCGTGAACGTGTAGGATCTCCGGCCTTATGCCCAGCTTCGATACTGCCTCGAGGAACGGCTCCAGGAAATGCTCGGCATAGCTCTCGTGCCCTCCGCAGGGACAGGGTATCTCGGAGATCGGCTGCCCAACGTATTTACCGTAGGATCCGTCCAGAAATGGATAGACCTTCCGCAGTGGATCGTAGCTGTCGGCGATATAGTAGAGGATCGCGTCGCCGCCCCTCCCCTCAATCGCCCGAAACACGGCGTCTCCCGTCAGGATCTCCCTCATGTTGCCCACGTGAATATGGCCGGATGGGGTGATACCCGTCGCTATCCTGTAGGGGGGATCCCCTCTCATGACCTTTTCCGCTTCCACATCTGCCCAGTGCATTAGATCTCACCTTGATACAATATGTTCCTTTGGGAATGTTATCTTTTCATATCTCCCGGGCAACGTTCAAGGAATTCCTCGAGCAGCCGCCGGGATATCATTTCCACAACCTTCTTCAGCGATCCGTCGCGATCAAAACCCTCGACGATGGATGTCAGCTCCTCTTCGGGCATGTCCTCGATCTCCCTAGCATGCCGTGATATCTCCGGAAGAGCCCTGACCACGTTGTCTATCACAGGTATGTCGCAGGTGCGCGGCGTTCTAGACAGTGGATTGAGATCGACGGCGATCACCTTCTTTCCCATCTTCTTGAGGGCTTCGGTCCTGTCCCCGTCCTCCAGAAGCACGAGTACGGTATCGGCAGAGTAGATTCCTTCCCTCTCGCAGCGTCCCCTGTTATGGTCCAGACCGGGTATCACGGCCTCTCTGCTTCTTCCCAGAACACCCCTTGCACCCAGGGATTCGTAGAGGGTTACGAGCCTTTCCACCCGGTCCGCGGACGGATGAAATAGGTTCACCTCTATGCTGGCCCCAACGATCCCTGCCAGCTCCATGGTCTCCTCTGCTGTCAGTACGGAGGAGTTGCCGTTGACGGATATGACGGGGCATCCGGAGAGCAGGAGGGCCGCCGCTGCTGTCCTGGCCTGTGTTCTGGACTCCGGGACGGTCCTCTCGCCCAGGAGGTAGTCGAAAGCCTCCCCCCTGCCGTGGGCTGCGAGACCGGAAGGGGCCACGAGGCCCTCCTTTAAGCCCCGTGCCAATTTCTCACGGTAACTCAGGGAGAGGTATCGGGGATGGGTAAAAGGAACATCCATGGAGGGGGATTAACATCAAAGGGTGTTATATAGTTGATGCGCTGCGAGTCACCCAAATCCGAAAACTGCTGCCTGACCACGATAAAAAGGTTTGGCAAAATAATATGGAAGAAAGATATATATGGTTTTAAACTGATATGGGTAAGGGGGAATTCTATGCCGACCAAAGATGAGATATTAAGTTCTACAGCTCTTATGCTTAATAAGAGATACAACGAGGACCATTGCGTTACCATACAGACGGTAGTAGAAAAACACTTGAAGGAGACCTTTCAGTTCAGGAGATATCTGTGTCGGAAGACTGCCAAGAGTCTTTGCGATTATCTGGAGGAGAAGGGGATCTTTTGTCCGTACAAGATAAATGACGATTTCATAAAGCGCACGTGGTCTATCGATTTCGACCAGCTCGAACAATTTCTCGAGACCAGGAAATGATCTCCCGGCAAGGGGGATTCTTTTCTCCTTTTTTTCTTGTGGTCCTTCAGATTCCACTGCCTTGCTATCCGTTTCAAAGCTAATCCTCCTGGCGTTAGATTGCCTGCTGTAAGGGAGAGGGTGCCGTCATGATAGATACCACCGGGATGTCCACGGGCTCCGTTCTGAAGATCGCCGGGGATTACGTCCGTGGCAAAAAAATAGAAAATGTGGTGCTGGCAACCACCAGGGGAGACACGGCGCTTCTGGCCGGTGAGTGTTTCGGACCGGAGGTGAACGTGGTCGCCGTCACCCATTCTACGGGTTTTCGTGAGGACAACGAGCAGGAATTGAAGGAAGAGATACGGCGGAGGATCGAATCCACCGGGATAAAGGTGCTGACGTCGGCAATGCCATTTCATTCATGGAACGATCATTACCGAAAGGACAGTGGGATGATAATGCCCTCCACCATCATCGCAGACACATTACGGCTGTTCGGTCAGGGCACGAAGGTATGTGTGGAGATCGCCATGATGGCCGGTGACGCGGGCCTGATCCCACACGGCGTACCGGTGCTGACCATAGCGGGGACGGGCAGGGGGGCGGACACGATACTCCTTATAAAAGCGTGCAATGCGAGGCGTTTCTTCTCCATGAGGGTCATGGACGTTATCGCGAAGCCCGGGGAATGGTGAGAAAGGACATGGGCGTTCTGAGATGGCTCTTTGGAACAAGGCAAAGGCAGGCGTATCAGCTGCCGGAGATACCCCAGGAGTTCTACAAGACGGTGGAGGAGGCCGATCCCTTCGATTATTTCTGCAGCGGATGCGGTTTTCAGACGAACGAGCAAAGCGAGAAATGCCCCCACTGCGGCCGCAAGCTCGTGAAGACGGGAGCGGCGGCAGATAGGAAATAGGTGCCCGAACCGGGATTCGAACCCGAGTACAAGGCTCCGCAGGCCTTGAGGATATCCATGCTACCCCATTCGGGCTTTCATAGGGGGAACGGTGGTAGAATTTGGCAGATTTATAATAATGTTACCTTTCCAGTATGTCATTACAGAACATGTTCATCTCAGAGATCGTGTGCCGGTCTTCCTGCGGTGATCAGGATCCGGTTTGGGCCCTACAACCAATTCAAGATCCCGGATACTAACATAGCCTGTCTGTAAATCATTTTAAGAAGGGGACACTCCTATCGTGTTATAGGTTTTAATCAACATTTTCCTACACAAATCTAAAATATAACCATCCCTTTCAGCAAAGCCCAAACATTACAATATCGCGATCAAGGCTATTAATAAAGGAGAGGGACCGTTGGAGAGCAACCAGGAAAGAGGGATAAAAGCAATAATCTCGAGAAGGTATTCCGCGTTCAGAAAACTGTTCTGGGTCACAATTCTCATGGAGTTCTTCGAACGGGGTGCCTACTATGCGGTTTACGGTGTTCTGGCAGTCCATCTGGCCTACAATCTAGATTTACCAAATCTCCAGGTTGGTATTTTAAACGCACTGTTATACCTGCTATTATATGCCGTTCCCCTGGTTTCCGGGGCCTTGGCCGAACGGATCGGGTATAAACGGTCCTTAAGATTTGCATTCTCCATGATGATGGTGGGCTACTTCCTGCTGGGATTGGTCTCAATATTGCTCATGAACGTGTGGAGTCTGGGCACCTGGTCCACATTCTTTGTAATGGTATTCATCTTCCTCTTCCTTGGTATCGGGGCAGGTACGTTCAAGCCGATCGTCAGTGCGACCATAGGGAAAACCTCATCGGAAGAAAACCGGAACCTGGCCTATATGACCTTTTATTGGTTCATCAATCTGGGTGCCTTCATATTTCCCCTCATCTTTGGTTTGGTCTATCTTATCATGGGAATGTATGTGAAAAATGAGGAACCGTATTATGTGTACATTTTCTTTCTGGGAGCGTTCTTCATTTTGGTCAATTATATGATCAACAAGCTCAAGTATGAAAATCCCGAACCTCCAAATAAAGAAAAGAAGGTCTGGACTTCCGTAAAGAATATCGTTCTTGTCGTTAAGGATACCAGAATGCTGCTCTTGATACTGATCTATTCGGGTTTCTTTATTATCTTTGGTCTTATGCATGTTTCCATACCATTGTATATGGTTGATTTCAAGATCATGCCAGCATGGTTTTCCGTTCTCTTCTTGTCCTGCATCAATCCTTTTACAATAATCACCATTGGCCCGTTGCTCAGCGGCCTGGCAAAGAAATTCCAATCCCTCCAGCTCATGATCGGAGGAATTCTGATTTTTGTCTTTGGCATGTTCATAATGGGTTATACCACCATCTGGTTTTTCTTTATCCTTGGAATAGTCATTTTCTCATGCGGTGAATTTATTGGTCATCCCAACTACCAATCCTATGTATCCAAGATCGCTCCCAAGGAAAAGTTGGCGCTTTACATGGGTGCAAGTTTCATTCCATCGGCCATCGGCGTGATAACAGGATCGGTGTTGGGTCATGGAGTGGTGTATGAACGTTTTGCAGCCCAGATGGAGAGACCAAAATTATTTTGGGGAATAATGGGTGCAATCGGTGTCCTGACGGTTTGTGGTCTGTTATGGTACAATCAAAAGTATGGAAAAGGCTCGATGGACAAAACCATCAGTCAGAAAAAGACATTCCTGACAAAGGCCACCGATTCCAAATTTACCATTCTGGTAGTTCTCCTGATCATCCCCCTACTCATAGGCCTGGGTTACTGGGGAGGAAGCAATACCTACTATCGAGAAGAAACGGGTGAGGAAGACTTATCCAGCTATTTGCAGGGCCTTGAGCTCATCGGGGGAGCTGACAGCGACACAAATACCATTCCGGAGAACAGCCAGCAGGAAGGAACTATGGATATTCGGGAAAGCAATGTACTTTCCATCAATTTCACTCTATCCTGGACGGATGAACCGGATCACACTCAGGGCTTCCGGACCTTTACGAACCAACCTGATTATCTGGGTCTGATCGTCGAGGCTCCAAATGGGGAGGTTCAGGACATTGGACCTGTGGCCAATTCCCAGGGCCAGGGAATGAGTGTGAACCTGGAGTTCAGGTTCGACACATCGGACAAGGGCGAATGGTTGGTTGGGACCGGTCAGTACAATTTCACCGTTGTGTGTGGGGAATGTGGTGACCAGGAACCCCCAGTTAATATTATAGGACTTCGGACTATCCCTGACACTGAGAACACCTGGACCCTGGATGTGGATTATTATCACTATAGGGAGATTGAAGAGGAATGAGCCCCATTCATTATGCATAGAGGGAAAGGCTTACCTTCACCAGGGGTAAATTTCGTCGTGATTTGATTCGTTCCCCCTTTCTCTCCTAACATTTTAATACCATAGCACGTTTTATTCGGACCCATGGGCATCGGCTCCCTTGTTGGTAAGCTCTGCCCGGTTCTCTCTATCCTGGTCGGATGAACCAGATGCGGATGGGAGATACACCAATCAACCCGACGAGTTCTCGCTGAGGATCACTTCTCCGGAAGGCAGCATGCTTGAAGAGGGGCCCGTCCGCAATCCTCATTCCGGATCGGCGGAGATAGAGGTCTCCTTCGATATCGAGCTTACCGCTGTTGGAGAAGCCGGTGTGGCGGGTCCCTACCAGGTAGAGATAATCTGCGGTGTATGCGGAGACCATAATCCCATGGTTAACGTTCTGGGTCTTCGCAACATCGCTGACGATGGCAACGAATGGACGCTATCCGTACAATACGAACACTACATTTCGAGGGATCGAGATAGTCTAGAATGATCTCTTTATTCTCTCCTTCCACAACCGTTCGATCTCTTCCTGGCCGAGAAAGGCAGTAAGTTCGTCAATCCGCAGTATGCATTCCGGCGGCACTCCTCCCTTCACCGAGTCAGCGCATCTCGCCGCCGTCTTCTCTGAAAGGCCGAGGGATGTGAAGAAGCGGATGAGTATCTCTTTCCTGAGCTGCGCTGCATGGGCCGTGTTCCTCCCCTTTCTGAGCAGGCGAACGCCCTCGTATTTCCTGTAACGGACCAGGTCCTCCTCATCCATCCTCTTGAACATGGCCACCACGGTGGGTTGTGTGACCCCCATCTTTCGGGCAACATCCCTGCTGGTGATCCTGTCGGTGTAGTAGCTGAGCTCGAGAATGGCCAGAAGGTACTCCTCCGCTCTCTCGCTTGCCATCCTTCCTTACCCCCTATCGTACGGAGATACTTTTTATCCATATCCGGAGCGTACAGCTCCCGCTATATCTCTGCGTGTGAAAAAACATACAATAATGAATAATGACGGAGCACGCTGGCTAAATTTCTATCATTCTATACGGTATTGATGCAGCTCCTCCACCGTTCTCCTGCGTATCTCCGAGGGGACCCCGAACATGGGTTTTTCCCAGAGTATGCGGGAGATATGCATGAATATCTCTCTCTTCGTCCTTCTTTTGACGAAATCAAGCAGCTTCATGAGCTGTTCGTAGATCTCGGAATATGTAAGGGACTTCTGGAGGGTGATCTTTATGACGATCTCATCCTTGGCGACCTCGATGACGTCAACGATCATTGTCCGAAGAGCGCTCCTCTCCTTTGGTATCTCCACATCTGGTGTTCCCTCCGGGATCATCTCATATACGTCGAACCCGTCGCAGAGTTCCATCATCTCCTGGAGGTTGCTGTTCTCGATACGTATGTACAAGAGGAACGGGAACGTGATCTGAACCTCTTCATCTGTTTTTGTTATCCCGGTCAATCTATCACCATCTCATTCGGATGCGGAGAACTGTCCGTTGATAAAGCGTTTATGTAAAATATAGTTTTTGCCGTTATTTCAAGTACCCTTGGTCATGGCTCGTATGGTTTTTGGAAGAACCTGCGCTGGCGGATCAGGAATGCGATCATGACGATGGAAATGGGTACGAGATAGATGCCGAATAACGCACCTGTGAGGGCGAGGGAGAAGTGTTTCCTCTGATAGACGAAAAGCATCGACAGGGCCTGAGCGATGAACGATATGAAGAATATGAACAGAAACAGTAGAAGGGCCGTTGCCTCATTCCCCGTCAGTGAGAAGCCGGAATAGAGTGCCACGAAAGCCAGCATGGCGAACAGGCAAATGGTCACGAATACGATCACGGCCTGCAGTATGAGGACGACCCATCTGTGGTCGCCCGGCCTCTTCGGAGGATGGAGCCCGGGCGGGTAGGGGTGGCTCTTCCACGAGAAGTCCCGTTGTCCCGTCTCCTTTTGCCGCCGCCAGCCTCCTCCACCGTGTCTTTCTTCCGGTGGACCGGGCAGAAAACCGGTTCGGAATATATGCGGCGCTCCCGGCCTCCCGAACATGATATCCTCCGCTCTCGTCCCATCCGGGGTTTCCCCGTCCTTTTCCGAGATCGGCAGTTCTATCAAGCTCTGCATCACTTACCCTTCTTCATCCTCGATAATGCCCTGTTGACGGCGTTCCCGGCAGCCGAGCAGTACTCCATGACCTTCCGGTAATCACCAGGGTCATTTGCCTCCTCGAACTCGTCCACCGCATCCTCCAACAACTTTTCCGCATCGGTGGTATCCGCCCCCTCCGCTCTCGCCGTCTCCACGATCCCCGATACGTGGTCAACGTATTCCCTGGTTCCACGCTTCAACTCCTCCATTTTCACACCGGGAAGGGTCATATAACCCGCATTGGATCCCATCTGCGCAACGGTTCCCGTCCCGTCCGGGCCGTATGGACTGCCATGGACTATCGGAAACACCGCCTGGAATGCGGCCGCCGGAGGCTCCTTTGGGTAACGGCCCGCATATCTTCCGCCCGCCATCCGTCCCACGTCGGCATGACCTGCGTTTCGTTCGGGTGTGCCCACTTTTACATCCGGGGGCCTCACGGTATCCACCTCGATGGCGGCCCCGTCCTTCAGGGAATAGGCCTCTGTGGCGCCCCCCTGCTCCGAAGGATCATCTTTTCCGGCGAGTTTTCTGGCCTTTCTCCTGGCTATGAACACGAAGAGGATTATTGAGATGAGAAGGCAGACGGATGCCACGGGTATGATCCAGAGTTTGCTCCCCCCATCCATCTCGGGTGGTTCGCTAACCTTGGGCTCGGTAACTTCCAGTATCACCTCGAGCTCGGAACTCACCGGTACGTCATTGGCGATGGCCCTCAGTGTTATAAGATATTTGCCGCCCGTGATCTCATCCGGAAGATCTATGAATATCTTGGTCGGATAATAGACATTGCCGGCCCCGGGAGGCTGAAGGACGAAGGTCTCCCTCTGGAACTGGAGACTGCCCAATATGGTCGGATGGCCGTCCGCTACCAGTATAACTGTCCGTCTCTCGGTAAGACGGTTGTGCAGAGTGACGTTGAAGAGGGTCCGCTCCCCGGGGACCGCGCTCACCACGGCTTCGCCTGCCTGCCCGCCCTCGAACTGCAGCTCGATCGGATAGGTGTCCTCCGGTGTCTCGGGGACGCTGAAGCGATAGGTTCCCGAGCTGCATTCTCCCTGGATATTGCCCGCTCGCGGTATCACGGTCCAGTGATAGCTAGTGTTCCTTTGAAGGCTGCTCACCACGATGTGTTCTTCACCGTAATCGGATATGTACGACCGGGGTCGCTCGCTCGTGTTGTAGAAGAGGACCTCGTACGTCACGGGGAGCCTTCCCGGGTAATCCAGTGACCAGGAAAGCGTGGCGGTGGCCGCCCTGATCTCCGCCCCGTTCTCCGGGAAAAGGAGTGTGACCCGGGGCACATCCACGTCAAGGTCCACAGTGAAGCTGAACATGCTGTCGAGGCATTTACCCTCGTCGAGAGCGTCTTCCGGGAAAACCTGCCAGTAATACGTGGTATCGTCGAGAAGGCCGTCAATTATGATGGATGTCTCCTTGTGGTCCTCCCTGTGGAAGCCGCCTCCGGAGGATGATCGGGAGAAATAGATGTTGTACCGCAGGGAATCGCCATCCTCGTCATCGCCCTCCCACATGAGCTCCACCGAGCTTGTGGGAATTATGGCCCCATCCCTGGGAAGTATGAGCGAGCATGTGGGAGGTGAGTTCCTCTCCCTCACGATGATATCGAAATGACCGAAGGCGGTGTACTCCCCGTCGCTCACCGACAGTCTCACCGTGCATACTCCCGAATGATCCAGCTTCTTAAGCTTAATATCGACGAAATGGTTCCAGTCGACCTTCACGTCGAAGTTCTCCTCATCGCTGAGCTCCTCAACCTTGATCGTCAGTTCATCGCCCGGCGTGTCGGAGTCAATGACGTAATCCTCGACATTGAAGGCGTCGTTCCGATCCTGGCCCACGGACATGATCACGTCGTCCATCTGACGCAGCACCGGAGGATCGTTCCTGTCGAGGATGGTCAGGTTCACGGTCTGGCTGACGAAATCCGTGCTGGACCCGATCATGTTCACGTCCTCGTCGTCATCTGCGAATATCCACAGCGGGACGTCCCTGAACGTGCTGTTCTCGTCCGTCTCGATCTCCAGAATGCCGTCCTCCACCCCCACGCTGGTGTTTCTGCTTCCACCGGCTTCGTTCATGGGGTCCAGGAGCGCGTCGAAGAAGAGATCATCTCCATCCCCGTCCACGAAATATCTGCCGTCGGCCAGGTCCAGGCGGAAGGTTTCGCTCTCATTGATCACGATATCGTCCATTGGCCTTTTGGGGACCGGAGGATCGTTCACATCCGAGATGGTTACGGTGAAGGGATCGGATGTGACAGACAGGTTCGAGCTGTCCGCTGCCTTCACCCTCAGCTCCAGCAGTCCGGTGAAATTATCGTTCTCGTGACCGGTGAATGCATCCACCGCAAGATAACGCCCCTGGTCGATATAGCATCCTATGATCCCCTCGAGCGAATTATAGGCAACGCTGAAAAGAAGGTCCGTGCTTCTGTCCATATCATCGTAGAAGAACGTGGATAGATCGCATACTGTCTCGTCCATGGTATCTTCCTCGAGAGAGAATATGGATGGAATGCCATGGCATCCCGGGGGCACGGTGTACGTCAGTTCGAGTTGGCTCAGGCGTATCCTTCCCTGGCCGTCCGACGATACGGTGATGGGAACCGAAACGTTACCATCGATTTCGTCCTCCTCCCTGCTGACCACATGTTCGTTGACCGCCCCCTTCATGTTCCGTAGTATCAGGGTGTCGCCGCTGTTGGGACAGTAGAGGTTCTGCGAAGTGGTGACCAGGGCCAGGTCCGGGTAGGCATCGCCATCGGCCCGGGCAACGTCCATGGACGTGATGCTGAGGTTGAGCTCGACCCTCTTATCCAGGTCGAATCCCCCCTCTCCGTCACCCAGGTAGCACTCCATCTCACCGCTCAGCGAGGCCGCGACGACGTCAAGGCAGCCATCGAGGTCGTAATCGGTCAACTCCATGGTCACCGCATTGAGGACGCCCGGTCCGGCGGTCTCCTGGAACACCCCTTCGTTGTTGATGTGAACCGCGTTATTCCCGTCCTTTACGCCGGAGACCAGGTCCAGGTCGCCGTCCCGGTCCAGGTCGCCCCATTTCATCGACAGGATGGATCGGGAACCGAACTTGTTTACCCCGATAAAGGTTGCGTCTCCCTGGTTGACGAACAGCTTGTTGGGCTCGGAATGCATTTTTCCTATCGCCACGTCCGGATCGCCGTCAGAATCGTAATCGCCCACCGCCAGGCTCACCGAGTTACCGCCGCCGAAGGGTTTGCTCTCCTCAAAATATGTTCCGCGATTGATATACAGCCCGTTGTCGGAGAGGTAATTGACGGCCACGAGGTCGGGTTTGCCGTCGACATTCGCATCGGTCCATTTCACGGCAGTTGAATAACCTCCTCCGAAATCGCTTCTCTGATCGAATCCGGAGCCCGTGTTGGTGAAGAGATGGTTCTGTCCGTTATTGCCCACGGCCAGGTCCAGATCGCCATCCCTGTCATAATCTCCCCAGTCCATGGACAACGGCAGTCCGCTGGCAAACTGTAGCATGGCGATAAAGTTACCCCTGCCGTCGTTGGTGTAAAGGAAGTTCTGTCCCCCGTAATTGCCAATCGCGAGGTCCGGATCGCCGTCATTGTCATAATCTCCCCAAGCGCAGGCGGTGGTGTTGAGGGTCCCGAACTCGCTGTTAAACGAATTGCCTGGGAAGTGATGCGGCATTTCCGCGTCGGTATGTGTGTCCGCCCCAACATCCACGGTTATCCGGAGGTCAGTGCAGAAACCGGACCGGTACAACTCCCACCGGTCGTTGGAATTCAGTGCCATGACGTCCGGGTCGCCGTCCCTGTCGAAATCCCCCGGCAGAAGTTCTACCGTTGCGCCCCATCCCAGTTCCGGCCCCGTGGCGAAATCCCCCTCTCCGTCGCTCAACAGTATCCTGTTCTCACCACCCCAGTTTCCCTCCACCAAATCCATATGACCGTCCAGGTTCAGGTCGCTGGGAAGGAGGGAGGTGGTTGACAGCGAACTCTCCAGTTCCGTGTGGTCGAATGCGCCGGGGCCCTGGTACCAGTAGATGCGGTTGTTCCCTTCCATTCCCGCCAGTATCTCCGGCCTGCCGTCCCCGTTCATATCGGACAGGCTGATGGAATTGGTATTCCCGGAACCTGCGAGCATTACCTGGGAGAACTGACCGGTTCCAAGGTTCCGGAAGAAGTAGTCGGGTCCCTCGTTACCGACCACCACGTCCAGGAGACCATCGTTGTCGATATCCCCGCAGGCCACTGAATTCGTCTTGTGCTCCCCGAAGAGAAGAGCGCTCTGGTATCCATCCCCGAAACGAACGTAGAGCTGGTTCTCCCCCTGGTTCCCCACCACGAGGTCCGGCCATCCGTCGTTGTTAATATCTCCCCAGCAAGCGCATCTCGATGTTGCGTTCCCGAACTCGATATCGTGGGTGAAGCGGTCTCCGTTCCACGTGTATAATCGGTTATCGCCGTTGCCCATAACGGCCATGTCCAGATCGCCGTCGTTGTCAGCATCTCCCAGGGCACCTCCCAGGGCCGAATAGCCGTTGGGGACGTTCTCCCGGACGAATGTGCCGTCACCCTGGTTCACCAGCAGAAGGATGTCATCGGGTCCGGCCGTGAATATAACGATGTCCGTATCCCCGTCGACATCGTAGTCTCCCGACTCCGCTCCCGCGAGGTTGGGCAGCTGGCCTCCACTCTCGGCAGAGAGGGCCAGTTCCCGAAGGCGCTCCATCAGCATACCGGACTCCACCAGACGCGTTCGTACCGGCATCTCGAAGGTCAATGTCTCCGTTCCCTCTCCGGAAAATGCCAGGATGATCTCCTTCTCTCCGTCCGAAAAGGAGCGTATTACGTCCTCCGCCCGCCCGGGAGTCGTTACGGGTAGAAAATGAAGAAGCAGCATGGATGCGGTAAGTGCCAGTGTAAAAATACACATATTCGACCTGTTTCTAATACCGTTTCCGATCCTATCACCCTCGGATGCTTGGATGGTAACCCGTCTCCGCCCACTTCTTTCTGATTATGGGGCCTATAGCCTCTGCTATGTGAAAAATATTACCTCCCGATTATCCCCGGGGGCAGTACCGGTGGAAAAGAAGGATGCTCAGTCCGGTGGGACGGGTGGATTGAAATTCCCCGCGGGAGGCTGCCCGGGTGATCCCGGCGGCGGCGAGGGGGGCATCTGGGCGGCACCGGGCAGGGCCGGGGGGCCCATGGGAGGTGCACCGGGAGGCATTTGAGCTCCCCGGGGTACCGCCGGGATCAGTTCCGGTGTTGATCCAGGAGATGCTCCGTCGCTGCCCGCCGGCATTCCACCGGGACCCATCTGCGGGACCTCGGCTCCGGGGGGTGGAGATGGAGGCAGGAGGGGCGCTCCCGGAGGAGGTGCTGTGGGGGGCAGCTGCTGCTGTAATCGGGTGGTCTCGAAGATGGCTGCTCCCGTCTGGGTCTCCTCAACCACCTCGGGCGCGAAGGATCCGTCGGTGGCATCGGCGCCATCGTCTTCTTCCGATTTGATACCGAAGAAATCCGCCTCGAAATCGCCCTGGTATATCTCAGGTTCGTAAGCATCCCCCTTTATTCTCTCCCTCTCCGAATCGTACTTGTCCACCACCTTCTGTATCCGCATCCTCTCCTCCTGGGCCCTCACCCGGGATTCCTTCTCCTTCATCTTGTATTTGGCACTGCTGGTGAAGAAGACGAATACCACTATGATGACCACGAGGAAGGCAGACGAGACGATCAATATGGCGTATGGCACTTCGACCTTGTTATCGTCATCGTGTATCTGATCATTATTTTGATCGATCGGTGGTGCCTTCTTGATCGACAGGGTCCTGTGATCGATGACCTGGAAGCTCCCGTTGTTATCATTGCACATGAGAACGACTACATAGTCGCCCTCGCTCTTGAATTCATATCCCGAGCGGTTTGTTCCATTCGTGTCCTTGAGATCCCATTCCCAGGCCACGGGATCGTCCGCCTTGTAGATGATCCAACCGAACACCACCGTATCCCCGTCCACGTCCCTGACCGCTCCCTCCTCCACGAAGCTCTTTTCCGTCCTGTCCATGATGAAGAAGGAGTATGTCATGTTCTCTACCTCCTCGGTGTCCTGATTCGCATCCCCCACCTCGGACCATACCTCCCAGTGCTTTATCACCGGATCGTCGTTGATGGGCTCGATGGAGAATGTGATCTCCTCGGTGACCGTGATATCTCCATCCGACAGGCGGACGGTGAAGGTCTCCTCCCCGTTGAAGTTGAGCTTCGGCGTGTAAACGATGCGGGCGGTGGTGGTGTTTTCCTGTGTCAGGCTCGCCCTGTCCGGATCGTGACCGGTGAGGCTGAACTCGAGCTCCTCGGTGCCGTGCAGGAAGTCCGGATCGGTGGCGGTGACGAGTACCTCCACGCCCTCATCCTCGTCGATATCGAACTTGACGGGAGCGTTGGCTGCATCCACTACCTTCCCGGCCGTCATCTTTTAGGATATGAAAAGGGGGACATCGTTGACGTTCTCTATGACGAGGGTAAAATTTCGTTCAAGGGCTGCCGGGACCGGGGATTCCGACGCGGCGTCATCGTCCGTTATAGTGATATTGATCTGGTACTCTCCGACCAGCTCGTTGGTGGGCGTGAAGGCCATGTGAAATTCGTAGCTGTTCCCCTCCGATCCGGGGTTCTGGG
>CAYRFL010000020.1:0-48654 GCA_964423515.1 uncultured archaeon | reverse complement strand
TAACGATTGCTCCCTACACTCAATTGAATCTGTTTTCACACAATCCATGCCAGGATGTTATCGCAGGCGATATAGCATCTTGCGAGTTAAGTATAAGGAACGAGGGAAACTGCAGGATCCACGTATCTTTTGAAGTGAAGAACTACGAGGAACTGACCGACGATGGCTTGAATGTCAGCTTCCCGTACAACGACATTGCCATAGATGAGGCAAAGGAGGATATGGTTGAATTCCTCGTTGCCGTGCCCCATGATGCAGGGATACGGTCATATACCATTCCAGTTATCGGACGGGCCAGCGCGGGCAACGCCACCGACGAGAAGGAATACCGCTTCATACTCAACGTCACCGGAGGCAGCGATCCCGGTGGGAACGGAGGTGGAGGAAGCGGATCGTCGGGCAATCCCGAAGATGGGGATGAAGTGAAGGATAAAAGCGATGGGATACCGGGATTCGGAGCGCTGACCGTGTTCTCCGTACTTGGTCTGGCCCTTCTGTACAGAAGATCGAAACGGATATGATATTAAGAAGGTATGTGCCCTTTCCGTCGATTCTCATGCCTAGTTGAATATATAGCCGTAGACCGATGTATCGGATTAGGGCGGATTTCCCCATCCCCGTTTTGGCCCGTTCTTTCACAGAGCGGGATATGGGTGCGGCCTGCAAGGGGGAATCCGCCCGCCTTCCAAGAGTGTTTTGTATACCTGAGTGGTCTGCGAATAATCCGCTCGCATGATTTTGGCGATAATATTTATATTTGCACCGTGGAATGCTCAAGGAGGTCGATGCCATCATCCCCATGGCCGGGATCGATTACTGCGGCAATCGTATTTTCACCATGCCCATGGGTGAAAAATCACATCTCAAGAAGACTGAACGCAACGGTACCGAATGGCCTACCCGGAATACCACGATATCGAGATAAATGAGGTGATTCTACTGGTAAAAAGCGTTCTCGTGACGGGTGGGGCTGGCTTCATCGGGAGCCATCTGGGCTGCGCGCTCCTTGACGCGGGACATCGGGTCACGGTGATGGACAATCTCGATGATTACTATGATATCACACTGAAGAGGAGAAACCTCGATACCATAGGGAAACACGGGGATTTCGATTTCGTTTGCGGGGACATACGGGACCTGGCACTTCTGAAGGGGAGCATGGATCGGAATTCTGTGGATGCCGTATTCCACGAGGCGGCCCGACCCGGCGTCCTGGCATCCGTTACGGACCCGCTCACAACGATCAGCATCAACATAAAGGGGACTCTCAATGTTCTGACGGCGGCGGTGGAGATGGGCGCAGAGAGGGTGATTAACGCCAGCTCGTCGTCGGTTTACGGAAAGGTATCGTATCTTCCCTTCGATGAGGACCATCCCTGCGAGCCGGTGTCACCCTACGGGGTATCCAAGCTGGCAGGGGAACATTACTGCCGCATATTTGGCGAGATCCACGGTCTGAGCGTCACATCCCTTCGCTATTTCACCGTTTACGGCCCGAGAATGAGGCCCGACCTGGCCATATCAATTTTTGTTCGAAAGGCCCTAACCGGCGAGTCCATCGAGATATTCGGCAACGGCTCGAAGACCCGTGACTTCACCTTCATCGACGACATCGTAAAGGCAAATCTGCTGTTCCTCGATAGCGACACCAGCGGGATTTACAACGTTGGGTACGGTTCGAGCATAGATGTCAAAACCCTCGCCCGGAAGATAATCGATATAACGGGCTCGGACTCCGAGATCATCCGCAAAGGTGACAGAAAGGGAGATGCCGAGCACACGCTGGCCTCGGTGGAGCACCTTGCCTCGGGGTTCGGATGGAGGCCGGAGACAGGGATCGACGAGGGACTGGAGAGATATATCGAAAGCGTTCGGCGGGTAATGGGATGAACGAGATGGCTGAAATGAACGAAATGACGGAGATGTCAGCAGGACCGAAATTGAAGGTCAGCATCATCGGGGCAGGCTACGTGGGTTTCGCCTTGACCCTCACGTTCTCCAGCATGGATTTCACCACATACTGCATGGACAGGGACAGCGGGAAGATCGGGAGCATCAATGCGGGTATTCCACCACTGTTCGAGCCGGGAGCCGACAAGCTCCTCCGCGAAGGATTGACCTCGGGAACGATCATCGGGACCTGTGATCTGAAAGAGGGAGTGGCGAAGACCAGTATATCCTTCATCTGCGTCGGCACGCCCCCGGACGATGAGGGAAGACCGGACCTTGGCCAGATCGAGGATGCGGCGCATGAACTGGGAGCCATATTGAGAGAAAAGGAGGGATACCATGTCGTGGTGGTGAAGAGCACCGTGCCCCCCGGAACGACCATGAGGGTCATCAAGCCCATCCTGGAGGAGGTCTCCGGAAAGAAGACGGGCCGGGATTTCGGTCTCGCCATGTGTCCCGAGTTCTTAAGGGAGGGTTCTGCCCTCAAGGACTGCATGGATCCCGACAGATTGATACTGGGAGTGTCGGATGATCTATGCGGAGAAACCCTTGGCTCGCTGTACAGGGATTTCCAGTGCCCGAAGCTCGTTACTGATGCGACCACGGCTGAAATGGTGAAGTACTGCTCCAACTCCTTTCTGGCGACGAAGATATCCTTCGCCAACGAGTTCGCCAACCTCTGCGAGGCCATGAACGTGGATGTTGACGACGTGTTCGAGGGGATTGGGCTCGACGGACGGATTTCACCGTTGTTCTTTCGTTCGGGCATAGGTTTCGGGGGTTCATGCTTCCCCAAGGATGTATTGGGAATAATCGAGATGGCGGCGGATCGGGATGTGAACATGTCCATCCTGAGGGCGGTGATGGACGTGAACGACCATCAGTACATGAGAGTAGTCGATAAGCTGGAAAGATATTTGGATATCGAGGGCAGGACGGTCGCCGTTCTCGGACTCGCGTTCAAGCCGGGAACTGACGATGTTCGTGGGACAAGAAGTCTACCCGTGATCCGCATGCTCGTAGAGCGTGGAGCGAGAATCCGGGCCTACGACCCGGAGGCAACGGAAAATTTCAAAAGGTTTCAGCTGGAGGGCGACATTATCTACACATCCGGCTGGAGGGATGCGCTCAGAGGGGCGGAGGCGGTGATAATATGCACCGATTGGCCTGAGTTCCTCGATATAGACGAAGGGGCTCTTTTGAAATTGATGGCACGGCCGTTGGTGATCGATGGAAGGAGATTGTTCGTGGACCGTCGTTTCGAGCATGTAACCTATGAAACGATAGGGACGCTCGGGGATAGATAGATAAATAGATAGACTCTTGATACGGTCAATAAGGCCCGGAATTCTAATACGCCTCTACAATTCCCGTCCGTTACCAGGTATTGATATTGATCAGTAGTGAATGGGATATTCTGAAAGCACTTCCGCTTCGATCCTCATGTGGTCCTCTATGGTGATGTTATCCTTTTCCCGCATTATCTTGAGTATCTTATATTCGTTCTCGTCTATCTTGCCGTCTGAATAGACCTGTTTCAGAACCTCCCTGTAAATGTTCAGGGCAGACTCCTTGTCTTCCCATTCGATATTACCGGGGACCACGGTGCTTTCCCGGGAGACCGATGCGGGATCGTGTATGGCCGTGCTTCCTATGGTGGACCTCTGCACCACGCTGTCCCGTATGGATATGCTGTCGCCGGCGATGTAATGTCCGATATTCTGGATTATTACCCTGGTCGCCTCGGGAGACGTATCCCTCATCGTCGTGCCGCTCACAGGTTTATTACAGAAGGGGCATGTTGTTCGGTTTGGATCCACGAACCGTCCGCATGACAGACACGTTCTTGTTTCATTTCCATGGGAGGGAGGACCATGGATGACGGTACCATGCGGGGAGCCCTCCATACCGGTCGAGGCTGATGAACTGTAAGTATCTACTCGAGAAAATTCGTTTTTCAGGGCCGATGATGTAAATTCCTGTTTCTTTTTTTCCTTCTTTACTACGAGCAGGATGATGCCCACTATCAACAGGATGATACCCACGGGACCTATACAGAACGAGCACATCATGCCTGTAACTCCCGCCCCGTAAGTGTATCCAGCAGAGCTATCGTAGATATCTTGTGTAACAATGACCTCATCAAGGGTAGGTGAGACAGCGAATGTATATTCCCCCTTAATAGTCGCTGTGAACTCTCCAATTAACTCCCAGTCATCGTTAGTGGTCCCTCGAGGATAGAGATCGACAGAATTTCCATATGGCCCTGTTACGGTTACATCAGTAAAGCTGGAGCCAGACCAGAGCTGATAAGTCTGACCCTCTTCAAGATGTACCGTAAAGGTATCGCTCCCCTTTGCAATGCTGTAATCCTCGGGATTCGGACCCCCCGAGGACGAGGATACGAGCCCGATGATGAACAGTATGAGGGCAAGGACTGAGAACACAACTCCTATAATCGTCAATATCTTCCCGGCCCTGGCCATCTTAAAACCTCATGTAATTCCTCGCATAGATACGATGGTGATATACAAAATGGTTTTTATTAAATTATCCTCCTGGATTCACATGCCTCCGTATCGCGGGAGCTATGGAGCATTGGGGCGAAAAAACCTCAAGCCCACACATATGAAGATTATTATAGATCCGATTACCAGCAGGACGGCACCGAGAGGCTTGAGACGTAGGGAAGCCAGCTTTCCCGGTAGCATCTTGAAGACCGCCCCTACATCTTCCCTGTAGTAAATATCCCCCGTTAAGATCACCTCTTCCTCCCGCGGTTCCACGGATCCGGTACGGTTGCCGGTCCTTTCGGCAGTGAACTCCCTTTCATCGTCCCAACCGCTTCCGGAGCGGACAATTTGACCGGTAAATCGATGATCCTTCCAGAGCCTGATAGTCATTTTTACCTCATTTCTTCTTCTCGCTCTTCTTTTTCTTGCTCGTCTTCTGCTCGGCCCCGTACTTCTTCTTGAACTTCATGAAATCCCTGTATGTGATGAAGGGGACGGTGTAGAACCTGATATAGGATCGGCCCCTCTGTCTGTCGAAGTGACTTACCGGTACTTCGGTTATCGACAGCCCTTTTACTGCCGCCAGGGGAAGAATGAACCTGTGGAGCCCCAGAAAACCTTCGGGATCGAATCCCATGGCAAGGGCCTTCTTCGTTGAGAAAGCTTTAAAGCCGCTGTTCTGGTCAGCGACATCCAATCCCAGCCTCCTTCGTATGATCCATCGGTTGTAGATCCTCGATATGAAACGCCTGATCCATCCGTCCCTTCGCTCCATCCTCCTGCCGCTGACGATATCCCAACCCTCCTCCATCTTATCAAGGAAACGCGGTATCTCGCGGGGATCGTACTGCCGGTCCCCGTCCATGAGGATCGTGATCCTGCCCCGGGCGCTGCGAAAGCCGGTTAAAATAGCATGGGAGCGCCCCTTGTTCTTCTCGTGACACACCGTTCTTATCCGACCGTGGTCCCTTGCCAGTCTCGCACATATCTTTCCGGAGCCGTCAGTGCTCCCGTCATCCACCAGTAGCAGCTCACCGTCGATGTCGTTCTCATCATACACGGCCAGTACCTTCTCCGAAAGAGAGATTATGTTACCTCGCTCGTTGTAAATGAGGAGCATGGTGGTAACTGCCACGTTCTGGGGACGCACTGATGATGTTGGCATCGACTCGAAGGAATCTACGGATAATAATTAAATCTTATGACTCGGAAATTGATCGATGACAGGAACAAAACGGTGCGAATCCGAGCGGAACCAAAACGGAGAAGTGTGGGCCTGGCCGGATTCGAACCGGCGACCGCCCGGTTATGAGCCGGGAGCTCCACCTGGCTAAGCTACAGGCCCGCTCTGTTATTCATCGTTCGATGCTTTATGTTCCCCCTGGGACATGGAGAGTGCGCATACAGGCGCCGCCGACCGGATTCGAACCGGCGACCTCACGGTTAACAGCCGTGTGCTTCCACCAGCTGAGCTACGGCGGCACCCATCCGCAGATTGACATATTTGCTCCCCCCGCATTCGAACTTGATCATCATCTCATCACCGATCGGTCCATGCCGAAAGTGTGATTTACAACACGAAGGGAACTGAGGCCAGATTAATCTTAACATATAAAAAAATTTGTTCATCTTTTTAAGAAATGACCCTCCCGCCATCATTCCCCACATGACCGTTGCCAGCCGGATAGACCGAAATAAATCACTTCACAGCTTTCTTTGTTGCCTTCTTTGCCTTGACCGCTTTCTTTTTTCCAGTGCCCGCCACGCCCTTTTTAACCGGTTTTACAGCCTTCTTCCGGGGTACCTTCGCCTGTTTTCGTCCGGGTTTGGCCACCTTTTTTCCCACTGGTCTTTTAACCTTCTTCTCCATTGCCGGCTCCTCTTTCTCCACCGGAGATTTTTCTCTCTCCTGTTTCACGGGTTCCGCATCATCGGGTTTTCCCGTGTCTCCCGTCGGCTTCTCCTTATCACCCGTCACCTTCTTCGCTTTCCTTACCCTCTTGGTCTTCACGGCCTTTTTCTTCGATATCCTCTTGACGACCCTCTTTGCGGCAGGGGTTGGTATTTCCTCATCGAGTTCGTCGTCCTCCAGGGGAAGCACTTCAAGAACCTCGACCTCCACCGGTTCATCGATCAGCTCCATTGTTATCGGCTTGCGTTCCGCTTCCTTCTCCTTCTTGAACTCCTCGATCTCCGATCTGTTGATCTCGTCAAGCCTCTCGCGGAGCTTCTTCTTCATCCCCTCCACGGTCTTCTCGAACTTCTCGAGATTCATTTCGGGCCGGGCCAGGAGCTTGATGGTCGATATCTTCATGCCCATTTCCGACTTGGTCATGGCATCGTCCGGATAGAGCCTGGCCCATACGGTCCACAGCATCTTGTCCGCTATCTTCCTCTTCGGCTCGTTGGGTAGATCATCGAGGAATTCTTCCAGCCGCCTGATATCTTCGGGACCCGCTGCCATTATAACACCGCTATCTAGTTCCGTACACATAATTGGATTTTCCTATTTAAAATTGTGCTGACTTACCCGTGCCGCGGTCAATGACATCATCCGGTATGTTCGTGTTGTCCCGGGCTACTTTCATTCCTTCAGACAAATTCTATGAGGGCGTGCTCCCGTTGCACTCCGGTTCCCACTACGTTCCGGGGCATCAAGATGCCCCTGAACCCAAGAAAATCTAGCGATTTTCTCCGGGAGACACCCTTCGGGCACTCCTGAGCCCTCGGCGCGTTAGCCTACGGGCGAGCGAAGTGATTGCACGCCCTCGTGAGAGCCCTCCAATAATCGTTATGTTAAGGGTCGATGTTCCATCGACCCCAGGGGCCGCCCGGCCCCTCGGTGTGATCATTTTCATTCGTTTGTAGAGGGCTCGCGCCCATTACATTCCGGGGCATCAAATAGATACCCCTGCGCCCGCAGGGGCGTAACCCTGCGGACATGCGCCTACACCACCCCTATTCCTCCCCCCGGCTATAGGGATCGGACGGAACACCTTCCGGACGAGACAGTTGTGCTCGAAGAGGACAACGAGGCCCTCTTTTTTGAAGAGAAATCATCTAACGATCATGTTGAGGTGCCAGTTAAATTCCATTTAAATTCAGGATAACAAACTACCATCTACGAAATCTCACCAGCGCCGCCATTGCCACAATCGCCATTACCACCAGGATGATCCAGAAGCCAGGGGATGCTTCCGGTCTCTTCGTCACGTCCAGCGTGAGATCGTAGTTGTTGGCGGCCTCGCCGCCTATGGCCCCTCGAACCGCAATCTCGTAGGTTCCCTTGGCCTTTTCATCTATTTCTATGGTCAGGGCAACATCCCTGCTCTCACCTGGAGCCAGCGTTATCTCGTCCTCCTCGAAGCTCACCGTGAAGGCAGGGTCCAGGTCCGGCACGCTCAGAGCGATGGTCTCCTCCTCGTTGCCGCGGTTCGTGACGGTGACCGTACAGGTGATGCCTTCACCGGCCTTGATCTCCTCCTGGGGTAGGACCACCTCCACACCCAGCTTGTACATCCGAAGGACGGTGAGAGTGAATTCTTCCGCGAGAAGGACCTCCTCGGCCGTTGTAGCCTCCAGAATTATATCGTACTTGACCGCCCTGGCGCCGTGTGGTGCCCTGATGGTGAAATTGACGTACTCCGTCTCACCCGGATCGACCATGGTATCTGGGAACAGGTTCACCACCCAGTCATCCGGAAATTCCGGGGTCGAATTCAGGCTCAGTGTCACCTCCTCAGGGACATTGCCGTTGTTGGTGAGCATGGCTGCGAAGGATGCGGTGCTCTGAGGCTCCATCTCCATGGTGAGGGGGGCGAGGGAAAGGGTGAGGTCCTGTAAACGGATACAGCCGATGGAAACGGTGACTCCACCTTCGAGATCGGGATCGAACTGGGAGACCGCCGAGAGGGTAACCTCGTTCTCATCTCCACCTGTCGCGGTTTCGGGTATCACCGTCTCGACGGTAACCGTATCATACTCACCCGGCGCAAGCTCCTTGGTGACATCCTCGCCGTCTATGGAGGTGTCCCACTGCTTGTCGCTTCGCACACTTAGATCGAATATATCGGCGGCATTTCCCCTGTTGAACACATGGAACCTGCAGGTAACGGTGTCTCCGGGGTCTCCCATGAGGGAGTCCGCATCCGTCTTCTGTTCGAAGGAGATGCCCGCGGCCTGGACAACATCGATGGGAAGGTTCAGTGACTGCTTGAAGGTAGCATCGCCCCGGGAGGTGCCGTCCACGGCGACTTCCAGTTCCTGTTCGGCCATGGCATCGGGCGGCGAGGTTACGGATATCGTGACCGTTTCCTTCCGGCCCGAGGAAAGATCGACGCTGTACTTGCTCAGGTCCACGAGCCATCCTGCCGGGACAGAAAGAAGCTCCAGGTCCACGGTATCATCCTCGTTCCCGGTGTTCTTGATCTCGATTTTCTCCTCCACCGTCCGGTTCGGTTCGATCTCGATGAGCGAGGTGAGAAACTTCATATTGAACGAGTGATCCGGTTTCATTACGTTCACAACGATGCTGGCATCGTTGTTGGATTCCGAGAGCTCGGATATGGCGTCGTCCGGGTCCACGATGACGATGATGGTGTGAAAGCCCTTGGTCTCGGGAGTCCAGGAGATGCTGGTTTGCCCATGATCATCCGCATCGATGATGTCGATGGTTATCACCTCCCCGATGGGATCGGCGCCGTCAAGTACCTGTATCTCAACGTCGGTGGCTTCCTTGTTGCCATCGTTGTGCACTGAAAATTCTATTGTGGCTGTGGTCTCAACGGGAACCTCGGCGGGTGCGTCGATATAGGAGCCCCTTATGGATAGGTCGGGTCTCGGCTCGGTGACCTCAACCTCAATGCTGGCTGCATTGTTATCCTCGAGATACTCCGTAACGTCCGAGTCCGTATCCAGCCTCACCTCGACGGTAAAATATCCGATCTCGTCCGGCGTCCACTCGAAGGTCACGTTCTCATGCCCACCGTTCGGAATGGAAGATATGTCCAGCTCATCCATCACCTCGGATCCAACCCACAGCTCTGCCTTGAAATTACCTGAATTCTCGTGTCCGACATTTCGGATGGTGGCATTGACCTTGGCCGTGAGATCCAGGGACGGGGTTTCAGGGCGTATGTTGATCTCCTCGTCGGTTATGGTGAGATCGGGGCTGAACCTCACAGAGTAATCCTTCAACACCTCACCGTCATCCACCTTCTCGATGATGTTCTTGGCTTCCGGGGAAAAGAACATGTTCTGATCGATATTCTTCTGGTTACCGTCGGTCGAACTCGTTCCTACCTGATAGATCTTGAAGGACTCGAAGGTTCCCGCTTCCACGGAATGGGATTCGATGCCCATTACCTCGTTATGAAAATTATAGACCGTCGTCGACTGTGTGGGGTTCTGCCCGGGGACAGTGGTTGTTGTGGTAACTGTTGATTGCGTGTCCCATTCCTGGCCGGTGGAAAGAGGGAATTTCAGATCGTTCACCGGCGGATTGGCCACGAGCACCGAGTTCCCTCCTCCGTCTATGCTTCCGAGAAGGGCCGAGACCTGACCCGTGTTCTCATCGAAGAATGTCATGGACTCCGTGATTTCAATCTCCGATTTTACCAGGGCAAGGTCCGAGGTCCTTCGATACACGAAGCCATTCGTAGTGCTGTTGCCCGTGAACCAACCGTTCTCGTTGGCGAGCCCGGATATGTCGTATAGGCCGTAGAAGTCCGATTCCCCATCCATGGTCTGCTTGTAGCAGTCATGACCTTCCTCGTTGAAGATATCCGGTAGGACCTCGTAGGTAGTATTATCGCTGAGGTGCTGGAACGTCAGTGTCAACGTGAGTCCCGCCATCTCCTCGCTTTCTACGAGATCTTCGTTGCTCAGGGTCCAGTATGTCCAGTAATCTCCTTCCATCCATACCGGCACGTCGACCGGTTCCTCCCAGGTGAAGGCCTGGACTGTGGAGGAAAAAGGAATTATAAGGCAGGTTCCGAACAGGAATATGATACTGAGAACCGATGCTCGGATATTGACCGTATTGGCAACTTTGGGTATCATTGGTTAACTCTCCTTTCTTTATTTTTCGCAGTTCTTTCAAATCAGTATCTCATTATTTAAGATTATTCGGCAGATTTCTAAGTAGAACCCTTGGAGTAATTAGGGGGGAGTTAGTGAATATGGAACAATTAGTTACATGCGGGTCGATTGTATATGGAATAAACCATTAACAATAAAGAAAGAAAATGGGCCAAGCCGGATTCGAACCGGCGATCTCCGCCGTGTGAAGGCGATATCATAACCAGCTAGACCATTGGCCCATTTGTGTTAAATTTTCATCGGTTTTTCCCAATCTCATGTGAAGGCGATATCATATGCCGGCACACCTGTCGGCATGACCAGGTGAAAACCGAAGGGCGAAGCCCTGTTTTCACCGAGGGTAACCAGCTAGACCATTGGCCCATTACCATTTATTTAAATGGGGAGTGTAAACCCGGATGGCGGAAATAATCTCCTGGCTAATAAATCTTTTGTCATTGGAACAGGCTATCGGAGCGGATCATCATTTCCGCTCCGTAGTGGAAAAACGACAACCGGAACGGATCGTCCTAAAACCTGAACTCGGTACCGCAATCGTCGCAGATGGAGGCGTCCCTGGGCACCTGCTTCTGGCAATGCGGGCAGACGTGCTTCTCCACCACGAAACTGTGTCCGCACTTCGGGCACTTGTCCATGAGACCCAGAAGGAGCGACCCGCACTTCGGGCATTCGTATTCCTGGGGTTTCTTCTGACGCATCCTCCAGATCAATACCAGAATGATACCGACCAGGAAGAGAAAAACGAGCACTAGAACGATTATGAGCCACGTGTCCATTGGATTACCTCGCCGTATTTATATAATCAAGCGATTACTGCGATTCATCGTATATATTATTTAGCTATACAATCAAAATGGCCTTGCCGGGTCGTCCGGTGCGTCCGAAATCCATGTGCGACATATCGTCATTCGCTGTTTTTCCCGCACACAGATGTAAGCACCGAAACTATAACGAAACTATAAATAATTATAATCCCTTCCCAAAAACGCGTGGCCCAGTGAGCCATCCAAAGAGATTCCGAGGCCGGGAGATATCCGGCCGTAAACGGAAAGGTGATACAATGAACGCTGCTCTCCAGTTCATCCTTGATGTCCTAATCGCTACCGTGACCCAGCTTCTCATCCTCTTCGGCCCCCTTCTCGTGGTGGGCTTTCTTATAGCGTTCTTCGAGAAGATGAGCAACAAGATGCTCATGAAGGTGTTCAGCTTCAAGGCGGTCATATACACCACCGGGTGGCTCGGAACGCCGGTCCACGAGACAGGTCATGCCCTTTTCTGCCTCCTGTTCGGACACAAGATATCCGAGTTCGTCCCGTTCAAACCCGAGAGGAACGAATCAGGCGGCTATACCCTTGGATACGTCAAGCATTCGTGCAAGGGCAACCTGTGGAACAATATCGGTTACCTCTTTATCGGCACCGGACCCATCATACTCGGCTCCACCATCATCGCCCTGTTGATCTGGCTTCTGCTTCCGGGGGGCTCGGGTTTCTTCAGCACACTTCACGGTCACGCTTCCGGGGCCGACCTGACTTTCATTGGATACGGGACCATGCTCTGGGAGACAGTTAAATCGACCGTTGAGGTGATATTCTGGAGTGATGGATGGAGCACTTATGGACATTGGCAGTTCTGGGTGTTCTTCGTGGTGGCTTCCTGCATTTCTCTTCATATGTCTCTCTCCCCACCCGATCTCAAGAGCGCCTGGAAAGGGGCCGGGATCATAGCATTGATTTTTCTTGTAGTAAATATTGTTCTAGTCGCCATAGGCCAGACCGATTATATGAAGTATTTTTCCGCCTACATCATGTTCGCTGCTGGAGTCCTCTTCGTGGGGCTGATCCTGTCCTTCGTAACCATGATCCTGATACTCCTCTTTACCGGGCTCATCTCAAAGCTGAAGAAATGAGCGAGATTATCATCGGAAACACACCCGGATGCAGTAACAATCCTGCCCCTTAAGGCACCGTTTCGATGGTCCCGATGGTCAACCGAATTATACCACGAAAAGGTTTTTGTATTAAGACCTGCATAGCTCGCCAGAGGTATGCAGCCGGACCCAGGAACGGAAATGCAGAGTAATCCCGAACATCAGAGGTTATACATTGAGGAGACGGAGACCGACCTACAGGAGAAAGGAGCGGACGAAGAGCAAGAAACAACCAATGCTCAACGTCAGAAGAGAGGAAGAATTCAAGTATGACCTCAGAAAGATCCTTGAAAGGAGCGAAATGGACGAGAAAGTGGTTCCGTCCTTCATAGCAACGCTGGCATCAAAGGGGTCCCGCATCAATCTCTACGAAGCCACGGATTACGTCAAGGAGAAATGCGATGAAGGCCTCTTTAACGAGGAAGTATGTGACAGGATACTGGGTCTTCTCAACAGATACAAGCGCTGGAGATAGAGCCGCTACCGCGCCAAATTCCAATTTTTAAGACGAATCTTCGAATAGAATTAGCCGTGCTCTTATGCACTGTTGCACTATTTCGAAAGTGACATTCCATTCAGTGCCAGTCATGTAAATCCATCCCATTCCGGCACGTCTTTCCGGCCGGATAGGCTTCGCCCATCTTTACTGAACTACGGGCATTCTGGCCGTACTTTGAATGTAAAGCGTAATCCAATGATCACACTATACACGACAAATCGCGACCTGTCAACAAAGACGGTCACATTGTTCCCGTCTTCACATATAAGGGCCGTTATCGATCCGGCAAACGATACGGAGCGGCACTTCAGAATATTATCGAATAATATATAAATTGATAAATAAAAAAAATAAGGGGGAAAGGAAGACCCCGTCCGAGCCTTCTATCATCCGAATAGAGCGCCCAGACCGGATACGGCCTCCTCTTCGGAGACCTCTTCCTCTTCCTCCTCTTCCTCTTCCTGTGGTGCTTCCTTCGCGGTTGCGGCTGCCGGAGCAGCTGCCACGGCGGCTCCACCGGCTGCGGGTGCGGCGAACGAGGCGTTCTTTATAGCTTCTTCTATGTTCACGCCTTCGAGCGAGGCCACCAGCGCCTTTATCCTGGTGGCGTCGGCGGTTATTCCCGCTGCCTCCAGTACCTTCTTCAGAGCGCCGGCCGAAACCTTCTTGCCTGCGGAATGAAGGAGCATTGCACCGTATATGTATTCCATCTGCGATACCTCCTTTTCAATATTTTATGATAATTTCTTCTCGTGATTGACAATATCCGGGACGCTCCTATCCAAAGAGCGCCCCCAATCCTGAAACGGCCTCCTCTTCGGAAACCTCTTCTTCTTCGTCGTCGTCCGCCTCATCCGGCTCGGAAGAGGCTTCTTCCTTTACGGCCGGAGCCACTGCGGGTGCCGCGGCCGCCCTGCCCGCCAGGAGCCCCGCAAGGCCGTCGCCCACAGCATCCGATGACAGCTTCGATGCGATGCTGAGCATCTCCGAATGGACCTTGGATATGATGGGCGGCAGAGTATCAGGAGACACTATTCCCTGCGTTATCGCAAGGGCCATGGAATCCTGATGTGCCCTGGCCAGGAGTGGCAGTATAGTCACAGGATTGACGTAGGCTATGGATAGGGCGAGGGCCATGGCATTATGAGCTGCCGTTCCGATATCTGCGGCAAAGGAATCGACATCGATATCCAATGCCTTCGGAAGGATTATCTCACCATCGTCGTACACTCCCTTGAGAAGTAATCCCACCTCCATGGGGTATATCTCCAGCTTGGTGAGCAGGCCGGCTACGATATCCGATATTTCCTCGCCTTCCTTGACGATGGTCTTGTTCTTCTTGAAGACCACCTTGCCCTTCTCTATGGAAGCCGGGAAGCCGGCCCTCTGCAGTTCCGCGATAATGGGACCCGGTTTGAAGGAGGTCTCCCCCTTCTTGACATTGATATCATAGGGTGCGAGGTCCCCTCCCTTGGCCGGGGCGGGGGTCTTCGTGCCTTCCAGTATCTGATAGAGCTTGAAAGGGTTCTCCTTACAGGTGATGATCGCTATCTGGCCATTCACGAATTCGTTCAACCCTTCGATCCGGTCCTTTCCGCAGTCCTCGAGAGCAAGTCGGAGAAGCCTGTTCTTGACCACGCGCAGTGTTGCGCTGCCCCTGAGGTTACCTCGCATCTGCTGTATCTGTCGTGCAGCTATGCTTCCTATCCCAACTATACCGATGACGTCCATGCCGTCGAGCATCTCCGCGAGCTGGGCAACTTCCTTCTTCTTCCATTCTGCCACATGCGCCATTTCCACCACCTCACATCATCCTCACGGACGGTCCCATGGTCGTCTTCACGTAGACCGAAGCTATGTTCATCTGGCCCCTGTCGAGCTTGGCCAGCACTCGTTTCAGCACCTCTTCGTAGTTGGTCGCGATATCCTCCGGGCTCATTTCGATAGTACCGATAGCCGCATGAAATGTTATCCGGTCCCGGGATCGTATACGGACCTTGTTCCTCATGGATTCTATGATCGGTGTCGGATCGGCCTGGGGGGGAACGGGCACGGGCATCTTTCCTCTAGGGCCCAGGATTATACCCATTCGCTTTCCTACCACGGGCATGAGCGGGGTTTCAGCTATGAAGAAATCGTGTTTGTCTACTACCTTCTTCGCCGCTCTCTTGTCCTTCACGAAATCATCGATCTCCTCGGGTCTGATGATGAGGTCCGCTACCTTCTTTGCCTTGATCGCGAACTCTCCGGACCCGAAAACCGCTACCCTGACGGGCTTCCCTCTTCCCCTGGGAAGGATGATCTCATCCTGGATACGGTTCTTGGGGATCTTGAGATCCACGTCCTTCAGGTTGATGGCGACGTCGAGCGATTCGATAAAATTACGCTTCGGTGCGCTCTCCACCGCCTTTTTGATCTTCTCTACGTTATCTTTCTCTGCCATATCGACCACCTCCCTGTAGTAAGCGAGATATTCTCTCCTACAGTGGGGATATTTTCCCCGGGGTCCTCTCAATTTTTATGCTACCGTGATGGATCATTTTTCAGGGATATCTCCGTCATATTCTCCCTTGTTCATATCCTTTATCATATCCCTTGGAGACTTTCCCTCGCAGTTGATGGACATGGAAACGCAGGTTCCGAGAACCTCTTTCATCCTGCTTTTAAGGTTCGCACCCAGAAGGGAATCCTCCTTCATTCGCGCTATCTTCATGAGTTGATCCAGGGTCAGGTTCCCGCCGACCTCCGATCCGGGTTTCTGAGGGGCCTTGTCTATGCCCAGCTCGCTCTTGATGAGTGAGCTCGTGGGAGGAGTGCCCACGGTGACGGTGAAATCCTTCGTCTTGGTATCGATCGCTATCTTGACCGGTACCTTCATTCCCGAAAAGGCTGCGGTCTTCTCGTTTATGGCCTTTACAACCATCATTATATTGACGCCAAGCGGGCCCAGGGCCGGTCCGATGGGAGGTCCCGCCGATGCTTTTCCGCCATCGACCAGTGCTTCTACCGTAGTCATAGGCATGTCATTTATTCTCCTTTTCAATTACTCTTACGTGCTCACCCTTGATGGTGACCGGGATGGAGACCATGGCCTCGAACAGCTCCACGGTGATCTCCTCCTTGCCCTCGTCCTTCTTGGAGACCCTGGCCTTCTCACCCTTGAAAGGACCGTTGATTATCTCGATTATATCGCCCACCTCGATCCCCGATACGGCCGGTGGGGGTGAGAGGAAGTGCTCCACCTCCGAAAGGTCTGTGATGCCGGATACCACGGTTCGGGCATGTTTAAGACCTTTAAGGAGGCTCGAAAGTCTGTCCTTTATGACCTGACCCACCACCGCTCCGCCCTCTGCTATGAGATGGGGGTCTTCAAGCTCTTCCAGGACCTGATCGTGATGTTGGGGGTCGTTGAGCAGATCCTCGATCTGCTGGTAATTGAGACCGAACTCCACGAGCAGATAACCCCGCAGCCTGTGGGGGGACAGGAGAGAGTATATCTCTGCCTTCTTCCTCTTCGCCCTGCTTGCGAGGTTTCGGGCCACATCCTTCTCGTGGCCGATGGTCGTCTTTATTGCGACGATATACCTGGACTTCTCCTCCAGCTCCTTGAGCTTGATATAATCGTATGTATCTATGATCGAATCCCCGTCATCCTCGTACATTCTCACACCACCGACCAGGTCACAATCCGAGAAGGTCTCCAAGGAGCGGAGGGAGGTTATCCCAGATGAGGAATATGACGAAGCCGAGCGCGCCAATGAGAATAAGGCCAATGCCCGTGATCTGGAGGGTCTTCTTGAACTCCTCGTTGGTCGGCTTCCTGGACATCTTGAGGACTCGACCGTACTTTCCCTTGCCCAGATTCTTCGTTCGGCTCTCGATCCGCTTCTGGATCTTCAGAGATTTCTCTATTACGTCCATAGAACTACCTTCAAAGCTACGGGGTACTGGTGATTTGCCCCCCTCATCTAATGAAATCCACGCCCAGTTCCTTCATGGGGCGGGCTGTCTGGCCCTTGCCGCCCATGTGCTTCGAGATGACCCCAGTGAGAACGACCATCACCTCGATGGTCCTCTCGACCTCGGGGTCGATCCGGGCTCCCCATATTATCTGGGCCTGCGGATTTATCTTCTCTCCAACCAGCTCCACGACCTTCTCGGCCTCGGCCACGGTCATGTCCTCACCACCGACCACGTTCACCAGGGCGCCCCTGACATCAGATATATCAAGGTCCAGAAGCGGGGAACCCAGTGCCTCGTCCACTGCCTCGGTCACCCTCTCGTCGCTGTCGGATTTCCCCAGGCCGATCATTGCAACGCCCCCTCCCTTGAGAATGGAACGAAGGTCGTTGTAATCCAGGTTCACAAGGCCGGGTTTCGTAATGATCTCGGTTATGGATTTGATGGACTGCATCAGTATCTCGTCCGCCACCTTGAAGGCGGCGTTCAACGGCAGTCGGGGTACGATCTTTAGGAGCTTATCGTTCAGAATGACTATTACGGTATCTACGTGTTCCTTCAGCCTTTCGAATCCCCAGTCCGCGTTCTGACGCCTGACCATTCCCTCGGCTGTGAATGGGTATGTGACGATGGCAAGCGTGAGCTTCCCCATCTCGGTGGCCAGCTTGGCAACATAGGGTGCGGTTCCGGTTCCCGTTCCGCCGCCCATGCCGCAGGTGATGAATACCATCTGTGAGTCCCCTAAAATGAGCCTGATCTCCTCCTCGGTCTCGGCTGCCGCCTGCTCTCCTATCTGGGGCTGAGAACCTGCCCCGAGACCTCTGGTCGTCCTCTTTCCGATGAGGAGCTTGTGAGGTGAGCGTACATGAAGAAGATGCTGAGCATCCGTATTCAGAGCATACAGTTCTGCACCGTGAATGTTGGCGTCGAAACACCTGTTTATGGTATTGCAGCCGGCCCCACCGCATCCGATTATCTTGATTGAGGGCCTCAGGGAATCGGTTATCTCCTTGAGTTCGCGGTCCGCGATTCCATCATCTCCGCAGTCAATGCTTCGCGGAGGCGCGGTGGGAGTTGAGGGGGCTTCCCTCCTTCTTTCAATGGTCTTCCTCTTCAGTATCTCGCTCGCCAGGGATTTGGTCATCCACAATCCTCCTTTGGACAGATTTTGCTTTGTCTTGGATAAAGTAGCTCCATTGTTCAATAGATGCTTACAAAACCCATCCCCATTATAATGGCCCTACGGGCCTAATCACTATGGCCGGTGATACGTTTGATATGATATATTAATTTTTGTGTGCAAATGAAAAGGGTTGGCGGGAAGGTTCGATCTCCGCCCCCGATCTGAATTTCCACGGAAGGACCCCAACAGCTCAGATCACTCCGAGAAGTGAAATTCGATACAGGGGCCCGGGCATCTTCGTCCTGGGCCATGGTTTTATATTCGTACCAAAAGTTATTTTAGTATTATTGCAATAACCGTGGACATCCGGGCTGGCCCGGCAATATTTTAATGTAAAATATTCCATATTCCGTTCCCGTCGGGCACGGACCCATATATGCTTGAAGAACCCAGTCCGCAATAATGGTTCTCGCCGAGGTGGCATCATGGAGGACATTAAGGTTTACGAGCTCAGCAGGATGGACCTGCGAGGGGCCACAGTTATCGACGGTTTCCCAAGTGTGGGACTCGTATCGACCATATGTGCCAATTACATCATCAGCTCGCTCAATCTCACCCAGATAGGCATCATGGATTCGATATATTTTCCCACAGTATCCGTTGTGAGAGATTCCGAACCTCTGAATCCGGTCAGGATATACGGTGGAAGGATAGTGGACAAGGATGAGGAGGAGCGCTCCGTAGTGGTCTTCATATCCGAATTCCAGCCACCGCCGAAGCTGATCAAGCTTATCGCGGGGACCATCCTCGATTGGATAGGGGAACAGAACTGCGGAATACTGGTTTCCCCGGAGGGCCTCGTGATCGAGAGGGCTAACGAACCTAGCGGTACTGGCGGCGAAGGGATCTTCAACAGCGATGCACTGCAGGAAGCGCTTGCCCAGAGCGGTGGTGAAGTGCAGGGTGCCTCCGATGAGGAGAAGAAAAAGGCGGCGGCTCTCAACATTGCCATGGAAATAATGAAGGCCCAGCAGAAATCTCCCCGGAAAAAGGAGGAGGAGAGGGAGAATGATGCCCCGCAATTGGAGAGCGAGGATGGAACGGATGAGGAGGAACTCGAACCGAGAGGGGATATCCCCGTCAGTGCGCTGGCGAGGGCCCCGGTCGAGATATACGGGATAGCATCCACCAGTGAAGCTCGTAAGCTCCTCGAAAACCCGCGGATAATGCCATTTTCGGAAGGAGTGATATCGGGCGTGGCCGGGGTTCTCCTCAACGAGGGAAAACGGCGCGGGTTCAACGTCATATCGCTGCTGGCGGAGACCCGCACGGAGTATCCCGATGCCAGGGCAGCCGCCAAGGTCATAGAGGCCATGGACGAGATTGTCCTTCGGACGGGCATCGACGTGGAGCCGCTCTACAAGGAGGCGGAGAGCATCGAGGTGAAGATCCGTATGATGCGGGCCCAGATGAGCTCCACAAAGAAGGTCCACTCCTCGCCCAGCATGTACGGATGAAGTGAAGATAACTCCCAAATACCGATTTTTTGCGTTTTCCGCGATCCGATACAAGTTAAGAAGTAGTGTAAATGAGGGTATGCTCCCGTCTCATCTCGGTTCCCACTTCTTTCCGATGCATCATGATACGCCTGTGCTTGAAGGCTCACTGACATAGGGTACAACGAGCCCCTCTCATAAAAGAGAGTTCGTCCCCTTTCAATACCGCTACCCTTCGGGATTCATCAGAAGGCAGGCCCCCACCGCATCGCCGGTGGGCCCGAAGTCCAGCCGGAACACGTCCCCGTCCTTGAGGCCCGATATCATTTCCGGCGAGATGGTGAAGAAGTCGCCGTCCGATAGGACATCGTCCATGGTGGTGTACACCACGGGGCCGTCCCTGTCCTCCGAGGCGTTCACCAGCGTACCGTTATGAAGTATCGAAAAATCCATTCCGTCGAGCAAGGTGTAGTTGATGAGCCCTATCCCCGTGTTCTCACCCGTAACGTTCATCACCGTGACGACGTATTTCTCCCGCCCCGGTATGGTATCTATCTTCCTGCACAACAGGACCGCCATCGGCGCCTGCAATGCGGGGTCCACCACCTCCCTTTCGCTCACCGTTATACTGTCGTGCTCCGTGTCGATCCGACCCCCCGCATCCTCCACGGTCAGGCCAATTACGTAGTATCCCGACCTGTTGTAGCTGTGCTGGACGATCATGCCGCTGCCGTTGCTCCCGTCCCCGAAATTCCACGTGTACCTCTCTATCATGTCCTCCGGGTCGGTGGAGTTGCTGGCGTCGAAGGTGACCACCTCGTCCACGTAGACGGACCTGGGGAACCAGAAGGAGGCGTGGGGCTGGAGGTTCTTTCCCCCGTCGTCATTCCCGTCATCGCCATCATTGTCCTTGTTATCCTTCTCGTCAGTGCAACCCGCCAGCATTGTGACTGCGAGCATGAGGGTCACCAGAATGATCACAGCGGTTCTTCTCAAGTCGATGCCTCCGGTCCATTCATGTGGGTAATTTCATTGATAGACATATTGGTAAATAAATTCGCGGTCGTATTGATGTGTAAAGGCGTCCATTCTGGCCACCTTTACATTGAAGACGGTCCAGGCATTCCCGTCTTTAGAGATATATATGATCTATATCATTTCCTCGGCAAGGGCCTCCTCCCTTCTGCGCTTCGCCTCCTCCCTGCTCCTGATGTAGTAGGCGAAGAGGGCAGGCAGCACGATGAGCCCGGCCAGCATGGAATAGAGCAGCAGGATCATGACCAGCACTATGAACTCCCTTATTGAGACGATATTAACAATGAGTATGGCGACCAGGCCGCCTATCATGGTTATTGTGGTCTCCACGAAGCTCTGACCCGTGGTTGCCACGCTGGCCGTGACAGCGCGAAGCGTCGTCCCCTTCTCCCGTATGGTCTCTGTCATGTGGATGGCGAAATCTATGCCGAGCCCGATGACTATGGAGCCTATCATGGCGGTAAAGAGGTTCAACACGCCGCTGAAATCCTGGCCGAAGGGAGCACCTATGTACCTTATGTAAAAGAACGTCAGGGGCTGCAGGAGAACTACGAATACGATGGGGACGATGGTCAGTAGGGAGTACTTGAAAGAGCGGAATGCTATGACAAGAAGGGTGAACACGACGACTATGGCCATTGCGGTACTGGTGAGACTGCTCTCGACCAGCATGTTGTTCACCGTCACCACCGTTGGGCCGAAGCCCGTTAGCACCGACGTGGAGTCCCCAACCTGGTATTTTCGGAGGGCGTCATCCACCTCGTTCACAGCCCTCTCGGTATCCTTTGTGTCCATGTTGGGCATGGTAACGTACACTACGGTCCTCGAGTAATCGTCGTTTATCAGCATTCCCCGCATCTCGTAGGTGATGGTGTCGTAGAATATGTTCAGGAGCTCTGTCTGGCGCTGCACCGAGAGGGAAGGATCGTGCAGAAGGTCCCAGAAGGTCATGTTGTTCTCGAAATACTGGTAATAGATATACTCCACCGTGGGGTACATCTCGAATATGATCTCCACCTGATCGAGGCTCGTGATGTTGGGGAACTGGATGGACCTCATCACGTCCGTGATGCCTATGGCAACCGAGTTGTCGATACCGTGATCCCCGGGAAGCTTCGGATCGCCATTTATCTGTTCCTCGAGATAATCCAGGTCGTCCAGAACTACTATATGTTTGAGGCTATTCGATGCCTCGTACACATTCACGGTCCCGTCCCCGTCCTCGTCCTTGGCTGGCCTTCCCCTCACCAGAAAGAGGTCGATCTGCCCTCCCCCGAACTTCTCCGTGTACTCCTGCATCTTCAGGATCACCGGTTCGTCCTGCGGCGACATTTCCATGTAATCCATGTTGGCCTCTACGCCCGGATACACTATCATGGCCGTGGATGTGAGGACGAGAAGTCCGACCACAAGCAGTATCTTCCGGGAGTGATTGGCGGGTATCTTCGAGAATCGGCTCTCCTTCTTTATCTTCACCTTCTTCTCGTACCGAAGAAGGAGGATGAGAGCGGGTACGGTCAGAAATGTGACGACGTAATCGACGAATATGCCGAATGCCAGCCCAAATCCCAGGACGCGCATGGGAAGCATGTTTATGGCCATTAGCGACATGAACCCGAAGGAGGTGGTGAGGGCGGCCAGGAGTATGGGTTTGGCAGTGCCGTGTATTGCCACCCTCATCCTGACCTTCGGGTCCTTGATGTGGGCCTCCTCCGTGTACTTGTTGGTGATGTAGAGGCCGTTGGCCACTCCCAGCGAGGCTATGATGGGGGCAACCATCACAACCTGCGGCGTCAGTTCCAGGTTGAGATATCCAATTACCCCGAATGTGATGACGAGTTCCGAGATCAGTGGCACTCCCTCGATTATGAGGATCTTCCAGTTCCTGTGGAACAGAAAGAGGGAAATACCGATGAATACCACGGCCAGGGGCACCACCCTCGTCATCTCGTCGTAGGTCCTCTCGGTGAGGTCCTTCGTCATGGGTATGGGTCCGGTTGCCGTTATCTCGCAGAACTTCGTGTCCTCTATGGCCCGGTCAACCTTGTCCATGAACTCGTTCTGGTCGGTATCCCTGGGAATGCCTACGATGATGATGCTGGAATCGAGAGTACCGTCCTCGTTAGTATCGGCCACCAGGGCGGCCATGGAGCTCATGGGAAGCTGCGAGAAGAGGGAATCGACGATGTCCTGATCCTCGGGTATCTGATATTCACCGGGGGCGAGCTGCAGGCCGGGATTCTCGAAGGGCAGCAGCTCGTCCAGAACCGCGTTCATGAGCCTTGGAGGGGTGGAGTTCAGCTCCTTGATGAGAGTGGAGATGGACAGAACGTACATGACGTTGTCGTGCTCACCCTTGTCATCCTTGTGGGGGTCCAGGGTGTCCTCTATCCTCGATATCTCATCGAGGACCTTCACATCGGTTATGTTGATCTCATTGGTCTCGTCATCCACGTTCGGGGTCTCGACGTAGAGCATAAGTATGTCGATGGTCCAATCGTCCCTGACCTCATCGATGACGTTGGTTATATCCTCGTCCAGGGGCAGATAGACCTCCATGTCGCCGCGGATATTGTCCCGGACGTTGAGAATGCCCACGCTGGCGACAAGGGCGATGACGATGACGAATACAAGCGGGATCTGCGGATAGTTGACCAGGGGGCTGATGAGAAAATCGGTGAACTTGGAGATCTTTATCTTGCCGGTGAACTCGTCGCCCTTCTTGTCCAGGGCCTTGAGCGTTTCCGCGCTTTCCTTTGCCACGGTGGCGACGCGCCTCCTTATCTTGGGAGCCACGTCCTGATATATCTCCTGCGATTTCCTGGCCCTCCCCACGAATCTGCCCAGGACGGAATCCAGGTACCCGTCCACCTTCCTGCCCCTGCTTTCCCCCGGGGGTCCTCCTCCATCTTGGGAAGCCCTTCGCCTGCCTTTCTTTCCCTTGGAGCCGGTGGCCAAATCATACACCCGTACCGATAGACGAAAACGCTATCATAATCCGATTATTATTTATAGGTTTTTACTTCTCTTCGAGAATGTCCCTTCGCCCACCCTCTTAATCCACCAGCCTAAGGAATATGTCCTCAAGGTTCTCGTTCTCCCCTGCCCTCAGCTGGGAGATCTTCCCCCGTCCCACTATCTTTCCCTTGTTTATGATGACCGTATTGCCACAGAGCTTTTCCGCCGCCTCGAGGATGTGGGTGCACATGAAGACCGTGTGTTTCTTTGCATATTCCCCCAAGTGATCCTTGACCTTTCGCTGATATATGGGATCCAGGTTGATCAGGGGTTCGTCCAGTATAAGGACGTCGGGCTCGTGAATGAAGGCTGCGGATAGCATCAGTTTCTGCCGCATCCCCTTCGACATATCCTTGCAGATGGTGTTCTCCCTGCCCTCCATATCGAAGAATTTGAGCCACCGTTTTATCCGTTCATCGATGTTCGGCAGCTTCCGAATATGACCCACGAAGTAGAGATATTCATATCCCGTCAGAAAGGAAGGGGGCGATTCCGATTCCGGGACTATCCCGATCCTCTTCTTGACCCCCACCGGGTTTTTGGAAGGATCGATCCCCAGAAGTCTCACCTGGCCACCGCCCCACGCAAGCTGCCCGGTCATGATCTTGATGAGTGTAGTTTTTCCTGCACCATTGGGGCCGAAGCACCCGAACAGTTCCCCCTTCCTGACCCTGAACGAGACGTCGTCGAGGGCCCTGAAATTTCCGAACTCCTTGACCACGTGTCTAACATCGATCACCGATTCCATCGGCGGCATAATCGGTTACGTGGATTATAAGCGTTGTGTACATTTGGCCACGCGGCAATTCTTCATAAAATTATCGGTGCGGAAACATTGATATACTCTCAGTGTAAAGATGGATTTCGGGGATGGGACCTATCGAGGGTATGGGGATGCCCTTGATGCCGGAGAGCGCTCTGTGCTCGACTCCGTTGAAGCTCTTCGTGATCTCATCAAACACATATGGGGATGTGCTCGCCGACGGACCGAAGGCCCGGCCGGCAAACGACGATTCCACTGCCAGAGGAACGTGACGGAATGATGATCTCTCAGTATATACAAGATTCAAAATTCAAGGATTTCGACAAGGAGCTCGTGGAGCGGTTGGTCTGGCTGGCCGCAAAGATATCGTTCAAGGCCGTGAAGAAGAAGCACGGCTCCCTTCTTTTCATGGTGTCCCGAAAGAGGTTGAAGTCCAATTTCGAGAAGATCCGGAACAACCGGTTGGACCTTATGAAAGACCGCTTCGTCTTCGATTCGGACGTGGAGAACATGATAGTGGCCCACGGCGTGGAGGACGGGGCCATACTCATCGATCGGAAGGGACACCTTATCAACAACAACTGCGCTCTTCCCCTGGATTTCAAGAAACGGGGTTCCCGGGAGAGACCTTCCGGGGGAGTGAGGAGAGCCACCGCCATCAACGTTACCAAGCGTTTCAAGGGACTTGCGCTGATGATAAGGTCAAACGGCCTGGTCGCCATCGTCTTTCGAGGCCGGATCGCCGGCATCCTGAAATTCACCGAAACCCCCTTTGGGGGGATCATTCCCCTTGTGGAGAAGGTGGGACTCGATTACTTCCCCGACATATCGTCCTTCGGCGTTCAGCTGAAGAACAAGGTCAAGCTCCTGAATATCAACCGCCTAATAGCCAGTCTCAACACGCCTTTCACCGCGAAACTGGACTACTACCAGGAGGGGTGCGGAATGAAAATGAGGCCGAATGGCATGGACATCTCCATGGTTCCCATCACCTTCGGCAGAACGCCCCTTCCGCCCATTGTATCCGAAACGAGACAATATCTGCCACCGGCCAATGTGCCGCACCCACAACCACCGGCCAATATGGCAGTCCCACAACCACCGGTCAATACCCCGCACCCACAGCTACCGGTCCGGCTCGCTCCCATGGCCGATGCTGTTCCATCCAAACCGGAGGTCCGCTCCCCGGGAGAATCGAGAGGGATCGAGCCCCCCATAACGATCACGAGAAGGATATTCGATCTTCTGATGCAGTACATGACCTACAACAACATGCTTCTGGACAATGCACGTAACGCTCAGAGGGCGGGACTCAGGGAGAGCACGAACTTCAGGGGTATCCAGCCCGGGGGGCAATTTCACAATGCCGATATGAACGCACTCCTGAGGGGCATCCATTCGCTCATTACGAAGTCCCAGGAGCGCCGCTGAAGGCGCCTACCTCAAGAGTCCCATGGTCTCGAGATGCGATCGCTTTCTCAGGTAGATGATGGGGAAACCGCGTTCCCTTGCCCTTTTCTTCAATTCCCTGTCATTGGTCAGGAGAAACCCCCCCCTCCTTTCCAGGGCCTCCAGGATCCCGTCGTCACCTCTCTGGTCGGTTTCCTCGATCTCGTATCGGGAGGCGAGCTTCAGGGCGGCCTTCGCTTTCGGATCGTTCGCTGCCAGAGCCTCCAGTTCCAGCAGCACGCATCGTGGAACGATGATCTTCCAGAAGCCGAAAAGACGTTGTAGTTCCGTATCGAGATTGATACTGAACTGGAACGGCATCATAAACCCGTTGGTATCCACGACGATAACCGGCTGCGATCCGGTACGGGAAGAAAGGCCATCACCGTTAATTGACGATGCCATACCCGATCAGTCTCCACCTGCCGCCGACACGCCTGGAGATCGCCACCCGGTCATCCTTCTCGGCGCATACCGACAGCTTGAGCTTGACCTCCACCGTCCCCTTCTTCCTGATGCTGGAGACCACGCCCACCGTCGTGGCCGAGCCCACGGTAAGCATCAGAGGTTCGTTCATCCTGATGTTCTCCACGCTTATGTCCCGGTCCATTCCCACCACGGTTTTCAGAAGGTGACATGTTATGAGCATGGAGGACTGCGCCTCGGGCAGGGTTCCTTTCTTGCCCAGAACGGTTCCGATGAGGGCATCGGACTTCGTGAACATGGGATCTAGCTCGGTACTGATGCCTATGAGCCCCCCCGGTCTCAGCTCCTCGAGTTCGTTCCCTCCGGAGATGAGCGACGTGACCCTCGTTGTGATCGTCTCGGCATGAAAATCCGCCGTGTGGAACTTGATGGCTCGGGCCGGCCTGATCTCCACCTCATCTCCCACCTTCAACCTTCCCTGGGAGAGCGAGCCGCCCAGAACTCCACCTATCAGATCCCCCGGCAATCCTCCGGGCTTGTTCACGTCGAAGGACCTTGCCACGTGCATTCGGGCCGGTTTATCCTCTTCAAAATCAGGTGTCAAGATCACCTTTTCGATGAGTTGAATGAGAACGTCGATATTCACGTCGTGATGTGCCGAGACAGGGATGATGGGAGCATTCTCCGCAATTGTACCCCTCGTGAAATCCTTTATCTGATTGTAATTCTTTTGAGCCTCGACCCCTGAAACCAGGTCTATCTTGTTCTGGACGATGATGATGTTCTTGACCTGGGATATCTCCAGCGCCATCAGGTGCTCCTTGGTCTGGGGCTGGGGGCAGCGTTCGTTGGAGGCTATAAGAAGCAGAGCCCCGTCCATAAGGGCCGCACCCGAGAGCATCGTCGCCATCAAGGTCTCGTGTCCAGGAGCATCCACGAATGATACCGCCCTCCGGATCTCCGTCTTCGCCCCGCAATGCAGACATTCGTCGTTTATGGAGTAACACGCTGGCTGGGGGCAGTCGGGGCATCTGTAAAAAGCGGTATCAGCATATCCGAGCCTTATGGAGATGCCTCTTTTCACTTCCTCCGAATGCTTGTCCGTCCAGACGTGGGAAAGCTTCTCCGTGAGAGTGGTCTTGCCGTGGTCCACGTGGCCCACCATGCCGATGTTGACCTCAGGTTGAACCGATACCTTCATTTAGTTTCCTCGTTTTTTGTTAAAAGGTCCAGAGGCTTGGCCCCGAAGGCCGTTATCAGCATATTGACCTGTATGAGCTCGGCGGATATGGTGTTCCCTCTAATTGTCTTCTTCCTGCGCTGTCCGTCCTTGGTCGGATTGAAACCCACGGACTTGGAGACCAGTATCCTCTTCCGCCTGGTTCCGGGAATCTCCTTTCGCATTGGAAATCCGCTCTTGTCGCTTCCGCCGGTGATCTTAAGCTTGTATCCCGGCAACCCCACGAATATGCCATCGAATTCGTCCCCTATCGTCCTTCCGATAAGCGAATTCGCATGATGCCCCGTCACCACGGTCTGGTAGCTCTTGCCGTCGCGGGGATCGTTGATCACTGCCTTGAATTCCGTCATTTCTTTTACCCCTAATTGAGATATATGCCATTGACCAGAATGTGAGGGTAAATATCATTATTGATTATATAATTAGTGTAAGAATGGGCTTTCTGCCGGTCAAATCCATCCACGTGGCCCGGACTCTTCAAATAATGAAGCGATAAATTATATTTATACATTAACAATATCCCCTCCGAACAGTTGAGAGATACAGTAAATTATCCGGAGGAAAATGTATGACGATTCGCATTACCATCCGTGATGCCGATACCGGCAGCAAAGTGGAGATGGACCTAGAGGACGACAATACGATAGAGGAGACAATAGAGAGCGCCGCGAGCTACTGGGAGAAGGAGGCAGGTGCCTACGTTCTTCGCTACGGGAAGAAGGTATTGCGGGGGCAGACCACCATCGGTATGTCGGGAATCCGCGACGGAGACCTCCTCGAGCTCATTCCCGATCCGGAAGGTGGCCGGTAGGGACCTTTTCGGAGATATTTTACAACTCCATGCCAAAGACATCGGTTCAGTGGGACTCCGGCGAATGTATGTTCGTCAATTCTCCTTCTTAATGGTCGTTTTATTATGGGCTCGGAAATGGAACTGCTGTTGTTGCTGATAAGGGACCTGGCAAAGGACCTGCCTTCGGAAACCGCAAAGAAGCTCGAAGAGGCGGTCCTGAGGTATGTCGGCCACAGGGAGAGCGCGTTGGAACACATGGAGGGAAAGAACACAGCCCTGGCCAGAAAGATCGAGGAACTCGAACGAAAGCTGATCCTGGCCGAACACATCCCCCGGCCGCCGAGATTTCCCGTAGATGAGCCCGAGGACGACGACGAGGACCTGCCCGAGCTCATACCCGTGGATTACGCCGAGCTGTACGTCCGCGAGGATGCCTTCCGAAAGCTTCTGGGGCACTGTTCTTCCATGGGTAAGAGGAACCTCGAGGCACTGGGTTTTCTGATGGGCGATTATTATCGTTACGAGGGCTATACCTACACAGTTGTGAAGGATGTGGTGACGGCAAAGCTGGATTCCTCCGCCGTATCGGTGAGGATCAGCGATTTTACCCCCATGTTCGCCGAACTCGACAAACTCGCTAAGGAAGGGAAGGACTACATACTGGTGGGGTGGTATCACTCGCATCCAGGCATGACGTGCTTCCTCTCGGGTATCGACATCAGCACACAGAAGAGGATGTTCCGGGAGAAATACCACGTTGCTGTTGTGGCGGATCCGCACAACCGGGAGCTGAGGGCGTTCAAGCTGGACCCGCTGCGGGAGTATGTAGAGGTGTCCTATGCCGTGTTCGGGTGAGCGATCCTCGGCCGAAAGAGAGTATGTCTAGCGATACATCTTCCCGACCCATTTTCTCAGCAATGGCGGGTCGAATGAAAGCTCCCTTTGGGCCTTTCCGGTATCCAGACCCGGATTTACCGGCCTTGGAGCCCTTTCCGGGGGCGGAGCCGTCCTCCGGTGTACCTTTTCTGCGTCGAGGTCCAGTGCGTTCGCGACCATGAGCGCGGCACGGTAGGGTGTCAGAACCTCTCCTCCGCACAGGTGGAAGATGCCTTCCCTCTCACCGTTCAGCAACATCTCGACGGGCCTTCCGAGGGCCGGACAGGGTGTTGGCTGGCAGAAACGGTAATCGTCGCTGTGAATATCATTTCCTGTACGCAGGGATTCGACGGCGTAGCTCACGAAATCGTAGTTGGGCCCCTCCGGATCGTACAGAAATGAGGTTCTGATCACAGCCCACCACGGCAGGGCGGCCTTCATCACAATTCGCTCTCCCGCCAGCTTTGTCCTCCCGTAGACGTTCACCGGAAAAGCGTCGTCCACCTCGTCGTAATCCCCCCTTGCGCCGTCGAAAACGAAGTCGGTTGAGATGTAGATGAGAGGAATGTTCGACCGCTGGCACAGCTTCACCACGTTTTCCGTCCCGTGGGCGTTCACCCGCATGGCCTCGTCCGACATCTTCTGGCAGAGGTCCACGTCGGTCATGGCGGCTGTGTGTATCACAGCCTCCGGGATGAAATCATTGAATATGCCCTCGAGCCGGGATGAATCAGTAACGTCACCTCGATAGAACGGTAATTCGGGCTGGCCGGGCTCTCTCCTCGAAAGCAGTGCTATGCTATCGATGCCGCGCCCGAGCAGGTATCCTCCCAGGGCCAGGCCGAGATTGCCCGCCCCCGTTATCAATATTCTTCGCATGGTGATCCATCCACACCCGTTACAGGTAGATTGGTTGAGGTCCGATCAAGCATAAACGTTTGTTTTTTAAAATAAAGATATTTATAATATCCACTATATATCGACTCTTCTAGATATCCATGTTAAAAACAAAGATGACTATTCCAGTACGTATCCTGGGCGTCATTGGGATCATCGTACTGTTCGCATCGCTCTACCTTCCCTGGGCGACCATTAACGGCAAGGAGCTGCTGGATGCCCACGGGAAATATTCGGCCATGGATCTCGTGCAGGACCAGAATTCGAAGTACCTGAGCTATTTCTTCATGGGCGTTTACATCATCATGATACTGGGTCTTATCGCTCTTCTCTACTGCATATTCGGGAGACCCACCACGGGTCTGGGCGTGACCATGTTCATAACCGCAGGTACGTACCTGATTCTCATCATCATCATGAGCTCTTTCTTCCAATCCATGATGCCGGGAAGTATCCAATTACCTGGATTAGAAGGTATGGATCTCGAAGATACGGATGGCGACGGTTTATTGGATAAAATCGAAATAGAAATGGAAGAACAGTTTGGAACAGATTTTAATAATCCAGATTCGGATGGCGATGGGCTTACAGATGGAGAGGAATTGGAACCCAATCCTTATTATAGTAATCCCGGAGAGAAGGATTCTGATGGCGATGGTGACGACGACTTTAAAGAGTACCATGAAAAAACCGATCCTTGGCCTGAATTTAACCAACTTAATCAAGAAAATGGTGATTCTAATGGGAATGGTAGTGGAGAAGATGATAATCTGAATAGCATGTTTGACACAGTAAGCACAATAAACGATAAGATGGCGATGCTCACAAACACCACCGTGAAAGCGGAGAACGGGGTCTATATAACCACCGGAACCTGCGTTTACATCGTCATTATCGGCATCCTCCTCAAGATAGACCGAAAGAAGAGGAAGAACCTGGCAATCGAGCTGAAATACCACAAGAAGGACCTCGGCGCCTACAAGATGGCCATCGAACAGGCCCTCCTGGACGGTTATATCAGCGACGACGAGATGGGAATGCTGGACGTCCAGCGGAAGACCATGGGCATCACTGCGGACGAACATTATACGGTAGTCACGTCCATGGCGGATGAGAGGAAGGCGAGCGAGGAAGCGGTTGGAATGCTCCTTTCGATACTGGACGAGAACTTCCGGTACCGGGGCGAGGGCATATTCGGGAAGAAGAGACCCCGGCCCAGAGGGCGACGGGGACCACCTCCCCGGGGACGTCCCCGGAGAAGACGCCCGCCCAGAGACTATGCGGAGGAGCCCTCGGATGACGATTACGGGGATTATGATGAACCTCCGGAAAGCTCATCGGACGGAAGCTTCGACGCAGGAAATAAAGGGGACGAGTGGGATTTCTGATCCCGGGTGGAGTTATCATGAGCCGCGAAGGTGGAACGTCCGGAAACAGGTTCCCTTATATTATCTGCATGATGTTCCTCGTATTGATCCTGTTCCAGCTCCTGCCCTTTGCATCCGACAACGCATCCGCTCAGAACCCCCAGACACAATTTAATTTTCTTTTTCCCGAATCCACCCTGCCCATAGAGGTTGGGCCCGGGGACGCCCAGCAGGTCATTTTCGAGGGGGAGATTGAGATGAAACATTTCATTCCACAGGCAAGGCAGGTCCTGGTCTCGCTCAACTGGGAAATCCGATACGATGAAGATTCGGTAAGGCCCAGCATCAAGGGATGGACCGCCTCGGTCTCTCCCGTCCAGATGTTCCTGGATCCCCTGAACAAGGTGTTTCCGATACGCGTGGTGGTGAAATCCACTCTCGGCGAGAACAAGGACGTTCATTACACGATAATCCTGTCGGGGACCTGGAGGTCCATACCGGGGGGCGAGGGCGGGACGATCGGTGAATTTCCTCTGCACGTGTATACCCTTCAGTATTACAATATTAGGATCTTCTCCCCCCATGCCTTCACCACCGGGTTCCCGGGAGAGGCGAGAACCTATACCCTCAGCATCATGAACCAGGGGAACGGCCCCGATTTCTACGAGATACACTTCGATGACCTGGAGGAGCACCTCGAACCGACGGGCTGGGTGATAAGGGCTCCTTCCTGGAAGACGGAGACCATAGCTCCCTCGGAGATGGTGAACTACACCTTCGAGGTCCACGGCCCCCAGAAGAGGTGGCCCGAGCTCTGGAAAACACGTGTGTCGGAGATCCCGTTGAGGGTAGAATCGGGAGCGGCTAGGAAGTCGGGTTTCGTGGACGAGATGGGTCGCTCCACTGATTTCAGGCGATACTCGGTGTTCTACCAGGAGAAGGGAACCCGGTACGATATCGAGCCCTGCATGTTCTGCATGATGGCCCCGGTGATACTGCTCATCCTTATCAACATGGTCGTGGTGGTTTCCAGAAGGTTCGCACGGTGGAAGCGGGAAAACCTTCCATAGCTACACATTCGATGGGCGAACCATGACGGAGCATACGTGGAGCATTATGGTTTCCGTCCCCGGATGGAATCGGATGCGCGGCCACCCGCTTCTTGGCCGATATGTGGTTTGGATTTGGAGTAAGTTATTTAATTCTATAATACCCATGCCCCGCGATTCCCGATGGTCGGTTGTGGCCAGATATCGTTGGACATCCGGTCATCGTGGATCGAGAGATGAGCGAACATGTCGATCGCCGAGATGATATGGACGGTGCTGTTCTCCTCGAAGATGTTAGTAATAGTGCTCATCCTGGTGGGCATAATGCTGGTCCGCCCCCTGTCCGACAAGTCCATGAGGAGCGGTCTTCTTCGCTCCATGGACGTCGCCCGCCGCTACAAGTGGATACTTATCATGTTCTATCTGATAAACATCGAGAAGAACTGGGTGGACCGGCTGAACCATCCCATCCGATATTTCCTCGAGCTGAACTTCACGGGGGTCATCCACGCGATAGAGGGCAACTTCGTCTACTATTTTCAGTCGACACTGGAGACGCCCGCACTCACTCATTTCTTCGCCCCCTTCTACATAGTCACCTACATATTCCTCAACTACTTCAGCGTCATTTATTTCGCATTCCAGAAGCAGACGGCCCTGGCCACCAAGATGGCCATCAACTACATGGTGATATACATACTGTCCATCCCGTTCTACCTGTTCATCCCGGTGGACGTGACCCACCAGGTGGTCAAGGGGGTGGAGCCGTTACTGTACAAATATTCTCCGCCCTTCCACGAGTTCTTCAGCAAGGTGGATCCCTTCGACAACTGTTTTCCATCCCTCCATATCGCAATACCTTTCTCGATATTTCTCCTGATGTGGCATCACAGGAAGAAACACGGCGACCGGAGGTACGACAGGTACCTATACGTGGTGGCTGGCACCAACATCCTCTACGCTTTCTCCATACTATACCTGGGAGTGCACTGGCTTACGGATATAGTCGGGGGCCTTCTGGTGGGATGGTTGGGGTATATAATGGTCGAGACCCTTGCACCGGAATTCATAAGGGTGACCAGAAAGTTGGATTTCAGAACAAGGGTCCAGCTGAATTCCATCACATTCAGGCGCGAGAAGCTGCCGGAGTTCAGGGAATACGTGAGGGGTAGGGCAGTAGCGATACGCAAGCGGTCTCTCAGCCACCCAGATCGCCGCCACCCCGGAACATCCTACTTCACGGGTATGGACCGGCGGGTGGGCTACAGGATGCTTGCAGCTGTGATCGACATAGCTATCGTGTTGACGCCCGGCCTCCTTTATTTCGGCAGGTTCCTTCCCTCCATAGTGAACTTCGACGATTTCTGGTTGATGACGCTCAGTGTGTATTTCATCTACTTCATCACCATGGAATACATATTCCGAACCACTATTGGAAAGGCTCTTTTCTCGCTGAGGATAGTCGGGGACGATGATGCCCGGTGGGCTCTGAGAGCTAGGGAGGAAGGGACCAGGGACGTGTTCTCGACCCTGACGCTCAAGGATATTGCGGTCAGGAACGTAACTAAGCTGTTCTATCCGTTGATATTCCTGGGATACCTGGCCAATTACCTTCTGGGATTGCAGCGCCGCTTCCTGGTCGGTAAAGGGAAAAAGGGGAGCGGGAGCACGGAGGCCATCCGGGAGGAAGGCTCTCCCGGTACGTAGGTTTCCTTCATCTTCGAATTATCTCCCCGCAGGGGATAGAGGAGAGACCGGTGATAGGATGGGCTCCGCCAGGGATTACATGAAGCTCGTGAAGCTGCATTCGGTGGGCTTCACCACCGTCATTCCCATCATCGGCGCCGCTGCCACGGGCGAGCTGGACCTCGTGATATCACTGCAGCTGTTCACCATAGGTCTGCTTGTTCACGTTTTCGGTTTCGCCATGAACGAGCACAGGGACGTCGAGGTGGACCGTCTTTCGGGGGAACTGTCGGACAAACCTCTGGTGAAGGGTACCATCTCCCCGCGGGTAGCGTACCGGATCTACCATTCGGCATGGCTCCTGTCCCTGGGACTGAATCTTTTCTTTTTCCGGGAGCCGGTATCCCTCGCCTTTCTCGCCATCGCCGTCCTCTTCGGGGCGCTGTACAACCTGGCAAACAAGAAGAGGGCATATCCGGAGGTGCTTCTGGCCATATGGGCGTTCTTCTTCGTCCTGTCCGGGAATGCCGCCGTGGGAGGTATACCGGACTTTCTGGGCTTCGTGGTGGCCGGCACAGCCTTTTTCCAGATCCTGTTCAATACCGGCATATCCGGGGCGTTCAAGGACGTGGACCACGACCCTCTGGGTCCCGGAGCCACCACACCGCTCCGGATGGGCGTTCGCGTGATCCGTGATCGTATAAGGATGACGGACAGGTTCATTCTTCATACCTTCCTCATCAAGGCCCTCCAGGTGGGGGTTGTGTTCGTGCCTCTGGTGCTGCACGAGATAGACGTGACGGCGGGGGCAGAGGCTTTCAAGCTGTCTCTGCTGGTCATGCTCTCCGCCGCCGTGTTCTTTCTTCTCAAGGATTTCCTCACCATCAGGGTGTTCCGCAGAAAGCGGGTCCTGGGTCCCCTGGCGGCGGTTGAGGTGTTCTCGTACATGATGACGCCGGTCATGCTCCTTGGAGTGATAGGTTACGCGGAGATGGGGATACTCGCCCTGTATCCTTTCCTGCTGTCGATACCGCTGGTGCCGTTGATGTACGGGAGAGTGATACCGAACGTTTGAACGTCGGTCGCGCGAAAAAGACGGAAGAAATTTTATAATTCATTTCGTACAATTATTAAGAGGTAGCCGGGAATTTCGGGCGTTTCTTTAGATCCGGCCTACTGTTGGGTATACGGAGGATGGCACGTGCCAAGGATGATCCGCACAAATCGCTTTCCACGGAAGGTGATGAACATATTGTTTCTTCCCGTTGTTCTTCTCGCGGTCACAGGAGTGATGCCATTGTCCGTGCCCATGGCCCCACCCCCGTCGCCCTCCGGAAGGGTGGGAGAGGTGATACTGAATTCCATGAATATCGATGCAAACTGGACCTTAAACGAATCCATGGACACCGTTTATGCCACTGGCCGGTGGAAGGTGACGGTAGATTTCAACCTTACCCGCATGGTGACAGGCGTGAACGTGACCGTCAATGTGACCGAGGACGGTTCCGCATACTCCCAGATATATACCGAGGAAATGGGGGACATATTGGGTGGCAACCACGTGGTCGAGACGCCGCCTATCAACTTCACCAACGAAACTCTCTACACGGTGAATGCCACAATAACAAACTGGAACGGGTCCATCGAGGAATCGTTCGAGATAGAGCTCGCATTCGAGCTCGTGTACGAAGTATTCGTTTTTGCCGGTCTGGCGGAGGAGCCCGCCGAGAGCGGAGAGTACGCCAACGAAACGCATATTGTCAGGGCGGTGTTCTATAACCTGGGCAACGACGCCCTTCCGAATTACACCAACTTGAACATCACGATAACCGATCACCGGGGGGCGGTCGTCGTAGAACACAGCGACGGTATAGGTCCTATACCGTATGACGACCTGGGTTTCGCATTGTTCGAATGGACCCCTGCACGGGAAAATGGGTATTATCTCAACGTTAGCTATCACAATCCCGACATCCACGGAGGTGCGGTGCAGTATCACGGGGATAACAACGTGACCCTGGTCATCGAGGACGTTCTTTCCTACGACGCCTGGGTGGGGGTGGTCGATCCCGAGATAGACGAGGGTGATTTCATGGAGGCGTCGATAATCGTGAACAACACCGGGAACGTGCAGTATGATTTCCTGTACACCGTCAACCTGAGCAGGGACGGCTGGTCCTTCGAGGAGCCCAGGAGCACCGGGGCCCTCGATCCCTTCGAGTTCGATGAGACGGAACAGGGATTCGTATACTGCATGGAGGACGAGGGCACTTACACCCTGGCCGTGACCTTCGATCTCGATGGAATGAGGATGCTCGATTCCTTCGACGTGCTGGGCATCAATGCCCCGCCCCGGCTCGAGGACGAAACGCTTCTTCCCAAAACGATATTTGGTGGGGATGTGGTGAATTTCACGGTCAACTATACGGACGAGGACAACAACACCCCGGATTTCGTGAGGTTCCACCTGGGACGCGAATGGAACGAGGAAAATCGATCATTCGACCAGCGGATGCTCGATCTCTCCATGCGTGCCTTGGATACGGAGGATATCGATTATTCCGACGGTAAGCTCTATCGGTGCAACTGGACGACCGAGGAGGGCATGGATTACCAGTATGCCTTCAGCACCAGCGATGGGGAGTTAGAGGAACATTTTCGGTCTAGCCAGATGAAATTCGAGGTGTTCGTACCGAACCCTGCAACGGGTCGGATATGCGGTCGGGTACTCGGTGAGCACGGATATGGGGGAACACCGGTTCCAGGAGCATCGGTGATCATCTTCAGGGAAGAGGAGCTCATCGGAAGGGACGATACGGATCACGGGAAGATGAAACGGACAGCAACGGTCAAGGTATATTTCAACACCACAACGGACGATGCCGGAAATTACACGAAGGTGCTCGAGTACGGAGCCTACTCGATATACGTCAACGCCACGGGTTTTTTCAACAGCAGCGAGGAGAGCGTTACGCTCACGGCGGGAAATATACAGCGGAACGTGGATTTCTCGCTAAGGCCATGGGAGCCTTCCATCGATCCCCCAACAGAGGGAATTGTGAGCGGAAGGGTCACCACATTCGAAAGCGGTGTCGCGAAAGGAGTAGGGGGGGCCTGCGTGTGCATCTATGAAGATCCCAGAAGGGGAAACCCGGATGGAGGAAAAGCCACCAGACAGTTTCCGCTTGTGGCCGAGGCCTATACTAACGAGGACGGATACTATACCTGTACCCTTCCTCTGGGCAGTTATTTGCTCAATGCCATCTCGGAGGGTTTCGAGGAATCTTGGCTTGAGGCTTTCGAGCTCAGCGATGCGGACCCGGATGCGGTCATCGACGTCAATCTATATTTCGAGCACCAGGAGTACGAACTGAGCGGCAGCATCTCTCCCACCTATGCGCGAATGTATGTCGACGGCGATCCCGTGGAGGTAACATATGGGCGTTACAGCCTCATGCTCGAGCCCGGGGAGCATTCGCTCCGGGCGGAATACTCCGGTTATAAGACCTACGAGGCTGTGATAAACCTGAGCCGGGACACGGTACTGAACGTGGAATTGGAGCGGGAGGACCAATATAGGGTTCTCATGGGTCCCTTTACGGATTCCGATGGCAACCTCCTTGAGGGAGTGATGGTGACGATAGTCACGGGGAATACGACCTGGGTCGCAACGACCGATGAACTGGGTCTGGCCGTTCTTCAGGATTTCCCCTACCCGTCACTTTCCCACCTGCCCGAGGATTCCACGGTGGAAGCGAGATACGACGGTCATACCATCGATCCGCTCGGGGATGATTATTCATTCCCGATCGATCCTCCGCCGGAGAAAGAGACGAGGTCGTACGGATGGATATGGATGATCATTTTCTTCGCGATATTCCTTGTGGTGGGCGGGATCGCGGCGGTTTATTTTCTGCTGATACGGAAGGCTTCCTCCAGCTCCGACCTGGACGATATGGGTCCTATCGAGGAATCACACGGCGACGGGGAGAGACATACGGGAAGGATAGAGATGGCCCCCGGCACCGTATTTCGAACCCGGGCATACCGCAGGCGGAAGACGAGACCTGCCACGGGCAAATTTGCGGATGAAGGGCTTCCGGACGAACGGCCTCGGGACGAACAACAGGACCGGTCGAACTGGTAGGCGCGACTTCGGGGGTGGTTTTTTCGCGTTTCATCCGGTTTTTTCATATATTGAACAATACTGAATCCAAACGTACATATCATGAACATAATAAAGTGAATTTGTTTATTTTATGCCCATTGTTCGAACATTGTTCTATAAAGTATATATATGCAAAAATGAATGCTCTATTCAGAATGAAGCGGCATCTGCGTTTCACGCGATACCGCACACATTGTCAAGCTGAAAACCTCGACATTTTGTCGAGCTTTTCACCGTTGACAATATGACAGGACACTATGAAAGGTGTGATGATGATGAGACGCAAAAAAAACAGTAATGACAAGACCGACGATCCGGGGATCAACCACCAGCTGCGTTCGGAACCAAAGAGTATAGATATATATCTCCCGGCGAAGGAGATGACGCTCAGGGTAACGTTCCTCAGGCCGCCCCATCTATACGGGGGGAAGGTCCAACTTCAAGCCAGTGGGATCGATCGGCGTTTCAAGCGCCACAAGACGGTGTACAGCCCCGTCATCAAGGACATAATAGAGGCAGCGAGCCAGCTGAATTGATATTGATCTTACAATTGCTGGTCGCCGGTCCGGATAAGGACGGTCGACGAACTCGGGATACCCCCCGAGGGTCGGACTATCTACGCCCGGGTGATCTGCTTCCTGCCGAGAGCTTCCATGTACTGGACCGTTTCACCGGCCTGGAGCTTTTCCTTGAACTGCTCGGGGATGGAGACGGTGAACATCTCGTAGGTATCCATGTCCATTAGCTGCGTCTCATCGCCAATGATGGATATGACCTGTGCGGAGCCCTTGTTGATCATGGGTACGTGTACCTTGTGTGTGACTGGGTGCACGATGCTGCGCTTCTGATTGTCGAACACGCCAATGGCCACTATCCTGGCCTTTGCCTCTCCGTGCTTCCCCGGCTTGGAAGTGGAGTAATCTACTATCTTGCACGGCTCGTCGTCGATAATTATGTATCGATTCACCTTGAGCGTTCTTACCTCGGCGACGGTCTTTGACATACGTTTCACACCTTCCGGATGGGTGAAATCCCGACGCCCGCCTTTTTATAAATATGTTTGCTCGATTTTTGGCGGGTTGGTCCGGGATGGGATTTGGATGTCGGGGAGGACAGGGATGGTGGATTTGTTTTTGAATTTGAGTTTTCCTTTATATCTCTGTCTGCCACTGCATACACTAAACGCTAATTACCGTATGCCCTCGCATACACATCCAGATCGTGGGGCAATAAAAAAAACCACTCGATTCGATGGAACATCCGAGTATCTTGTTTTCGTATAAAATAATAAATATCACATCTCCCCTTCATGATGGTCGATGGCAAGAGATATGCCTACCGGAGTCATAATTATCGGGATATTGTTGATAATATCCGGCCTGAGCAATACGATTGGCGGCGTCTTTACCACCGGCTCGAACGCGGGTGTGCTGGTAATATCGATAATGTTCGGCCTCTTCACCGTGATCGTCGGCATATGCCTCATGCTGGGGCAGAACTGGGCCAGGATCACCGCCATGGTACTGTCCGGCCTTAGTATCTTCAATGGACTCCTGTATATAATGATGGGAGCGTCATTCTTTTTAGTGAACGTTATACTCAATGTAATAATTCTCCTGTATCTTGCCCTGAACAGGAACGTGAAGGCCGCATTCAGAGGAGAGGATGATCATTACGGGGCAGTGAGATACGGCTACGTCGATGAGATGGATTATTACGCGGAAGTTGAGTCGTCACCTGAGTTATACACTTACGAGGAAGAGGAACCTGTCGAGGTGATGCCTGCTGAACCGGGCAAGCCCCGCATCACCTTCAAGGTGAAGTAGGCGGATGATGCATTGTGCGTATGGGTCTCCTTTCTTCTTCATGGATATCTGATATCGGGAGGTGGAGGGAGATTTGAGACGGTCCAACTTGGAAAGGAATCCTGAACCTGTTTGTTCGCGCCTTGGAAGGTCGGCTGCGCCGACCATGGGGGGCTTGTGCCCCCCTCATTTTTCAATTATTATGCTTTCAGGTAATTATTAAGGTGTCGGGCTCGTGCCCATTACATTCCGGGGCATCAAATAGATACCCCTGCGCCCGCAGGGGCGTAACCCTGCGGACATGCGCCTACACCACCCCTGCTCCCCACCCCGGCTACCGAGCCCTCCTACTGAAGAGAGTCTGAAGAATCGTATTGTCGGATTCTCAAATATCATCTCATTCCCTTTTGAACCACTTCTCCCCGTTCCAACTCGATTTAAACCGTACTTCCCCACGATTAAAGTTAAATCCCCCCACAGCATTATCCCGGCCCATGGGCGAGGACGACGGAAACGAGGAGAAGCTGCCGGGACAGAAAACTGATCAGGGCCTTTTCATACCTCCCATGCTCAGCGGCCCGGTTTCGGACAGACCACTGGACGACGCCACCAGGCAGCTGTTCGGAGCGCATCTGGAATTCCTCTCACGGAACAGGACGAGGCTACCGGAGGCAGGGGAGAGGGGGACGCTGTTCGCCTTCAGGTGCGGGAAGAGCTTCGTGGTGACGGAGCTGTCGAAGGAGTACGGGAGCCTGGATTCCGGCGGACCACTGGAGCTGGTGGATTTCGACCCCATCACCGGCAGGACGTTGTCGGTGGGAAAGGGTCGAACCCCCGCCTCGTCTCCCATCATCTGGTGGGGTTTCAAGATGTTCGTCAGGACCAATTTCGCCCTGCTGCTTCTGAGCAATCCCCCGAAGAAGACGCCCCAGCAGCCTTCCATGCCGTACGGCGTGGGACTCGCCGGGAAGGGCAGGCGCTACAGCATATGGCAGCTTTCGGAGATGAACTTCCCGACCGGCCCGATGATCGACGCATTCACCACCGGAAAGCCCAGTACTCCGGAGGATCCCGCCTGCAACCTCGATGAGACCGAGGTGGAGTTCTCAGACGGAACGCTTCATCTGGTCAATCGAATGGAGCGCTTCATGAAGTGATGGGGCCCACGGGCCCGAGAATATAACGGGGGAACATCTTGAACTGGGTGACCGTCCTGGGCCTCGCTGCCGCCTTCTGCACTACCATCGCCTTCCTGCCACAGGTCATAAAGACCCTGAGGACCAGGAGGACGCGGGACATCTCCCTCGTGATGTATCTCGTGCTCGTCACCGGGGTGCTGCTCTGGTTCATCTACGGGTTTATTATTGGGGACCTGCCGTTGATACTTGCCAACGGCGCAACGCTGGCACTGGCGTCGGTGGTGCTCGCAATGAAGCTCAGAAACGGGTGAATGATAGGATACGGGTATGATCTTTCGAGGAACCCGGAAATACCCTTTTCGGGCAGATACAACCTCTCCCGGTAAAAAAAATTGCTCAAAAACCACTGGCCGCCTTGTTCCGGTCGAAGATGATCTTGCCCTTGTCCTTTATCATGGTGACCCTGTGGAACGGTATGTAGGTCATGTTGCCGTGGTTGCCCCGTAACTCCAGGAATCCCGCCGTGGCCCTCACCACCGCCCTGCCGTTCACCCATGCGAGGTTCGTCGTCGGCGTTCTGTTGATGTAGCATATGGAGAGGTCCAGAATATTCTTTCTCTCGTCCCACTTGTACTGGTCAACAATATCCTTTACCGAGACCAATTTGGACACCTTTCTTGATTACGTGTTCTCAGCACCGCTCCCGAGCTTCCTACAGGAGCCTCCCGGCGAGGTCCGCCAGCCTGTTGGAATAGCCCCATTCGTTATCATACCAGGAGAGCAGCTTCACCATGTTCCCCCTGCCTCCGGGCACGATGGTGGCTCCCCCGTCGATGATGCTGGAGTGGGGATTGCCTATGATGTCGATTGAGACGATGGGATCCTCGGTGTACTCCATGATCCCCGCTAGCTTCCCCTCCGCCGCCTCCCGCAGCGCCCCGTTCACGTCCTCCGTCGTGACCTCCTTGAGGGTTATAAGCGTAACGTCCGTCACCGAACCGTCCGGGATGGGAATCCGCATGGCCATGCCGTCGAGCTTGCCTGCGAGCTCCGGAAGTACCAGGGATATCGCCTTTGCCGCCCCCGTGGTCGTGGGAATGATCGAAACCGCGGCCGCCCGCGCCCTTCGAAGGTCCCTGTGGGGAAAATCCAGTATCCTCTGGTCGCCGGTGTAGGCGTGTATGGTGGTCATTACACCCTTGACTATGCCGAACTTCTCGTTTATGACCATCACGGGCGGTGCCAGCGAGTTCGTGGTGCACGATGCATTGGAGATGATGTGGTGCTTTCCCGGTTCGTAATCCCCGTCGTTCACGCCAAGGACCATGGTGATGTCGGGACCGGTGGCCGGTGCGCTTATTATCACCTTCTTGGCCCCGGCGTACAGATGCTTTATCGCCCCCTCCCTCTGCCTGAAGAAGCCCGTGGACTCTATCACCACGTCCACCCCCATCTTCTTCCAGGGCAGCCGCGAGGGCTCCCTTTCCGAAAGCACCTTCACCTTCCTGCCGTCCTCGAAGACGAAGGACTCCCCCTTCACCTGGAAGGGATGCGGAAATCTGCCGAACACGGAATCGTAACGAAGCAGGTGGGCCAGTATATCCGGCGTGGTCAGGTCGTTCACGGCCACGACCTCGAGGTCGCCATCCGAAAGCATCCTCTTATACATTATCCTGAACGTGTTCCTGCCTATCCTGCCGAAACCGTTTATAGCAACCTTTGCGCACATATTCCCACTCACTCGTGATCGCCTTTCTCAACCACCCCGAACCTACCCCGCTGATTTTATTTAACGTTTCGCGGGCATTTACCCCTCATGACATTCAGTTCGATTATGCACCATCTACATCGTCCTGCGCCCCTTCTTCACGGTCTTCATCACTGACTCCGAAGTTTCCGTTGCCTGGTTCAACGGCCGGTCCAACGATGTCTCCATCACCTTCGCCCCCGTCCTTATCCCCCTCGCCATCGGCCCTTTCCTCCTCTCCCTCTACCTCATCTCCGTCCTCGTCTCCGACCTCATCTCGTTCCTCTCCTTCTTCATCGTCGTCTTCCTCGTCTCCGGCCACGACCACCGCCACCGACACCACCTTGTCATCTTCGTTGAGCCGCATAAGGGTCACGCCCTTGGTGGCCCTGCCCACGATGGATATCTCCCTTACGGGTATGCGTATCATCATGCCCCCTATGGTGGATATCAGAAGCTCCTCGTTGGAGAACACCTTCATGATGGATATCACGTTGCCGTTGCGCTCGTCGGTGATTATGGTTATAACGCCCTTTCCACCCCGGTTCGTCTTCCTGTAATTGGACGGGCAGGTCCGCTTGCCATATCCGTTCTCGGTGATGGTGAGGATCATGGGAGCTCCCTCGCTCTCCTCCACGACCATCTCTTCCCCGCACTCCCCCGGCTCGGTGATCTCCTCGATCATCTCTTCCTCCTCGTCCTCCTCATCATCGCCCTCGTCCTCCTCCTCCTCCCCGCTGCCGGGTATCTCGCCGAGGGGCACCAGGGCCATGGCCACCACCTCGTCCCCCTCCCGAAGACGTATGCCCTTGACGCCGTGCGTGTTTCGACCGGTGGGGCGCACCCTCCCCTCGCTGAAATGTATGGCCAGACCCCGCCGCGTTCCGAGGAATATGTCCATGTCCCCATCGGAGAGCTTCGTCTCCACCAGCTCGTCTCCCTCCCTTAGCTTGATGGCTATTATGCCCACCCTGGAGATGTGCCGGTACTTCGATAGAGCGGTCTTCTTGATGATGCCGTTCTTGGTGGCGAAGGTTATGAAGTGCTCGTCGTCGAACTCGCTGACGGGTATGGTGGAGAATATCTTCTCGTCCTTCTCAAGCTCCGGCAGGAGGTTGATGATGGCCTTTCCTCTCCCGTAGCGCTGGGCCTGGGGTATCTGGTATGCCTTCAGCTTGAAGACCCTGCCCTTGGTCGTGAAGAAAAGTATGAAATTGTGCGAGCTGGTTACGAAGGCGTCCACCACGTAATCCCCGTCCTTCGTCTTCATTCCTATAAGGCCCTTGCCGCCCCTTCTCTGCTGCCTGTAAGTGTCCACGGGCATCCTCTTGATGTAGCTCTCGGAGGTGATGGAAATGACGTTGGTCTCGATGGGTATCAGATCCTCCTCGTCGATGTCCATAACGTTGACGTTTATCTCGCATCTCCTCTCGTCGCCGAAGTTCTCCTTCAGTTCCCGCGTTTCTTCCCGCACTATGGTCAGGACCTCCACGTCCGAACCCAGTATCTCGAGGTATCGCTTGATACTGTCGATCAGATCGCCGTACTCCAGGAATATCTTCTCCCGTTCCAGGGAGGTCAGCTTGGACAGCTGCATTCCAAGGATGGCATTGGCCTGTTCCTCGCTGAGGGTCACGGTGCCGTCCTCGACATCCACGCAGGTTGCCGCCTCCTCTTTTTCCTCTCCTTCCCTTTCCGCACACTCCTGCTCTTCCAGAGTCAGATCGGAACTTCTCATCAGAAGCTCCATCACCTTGCCCTCGGGGGAGAAGCTCTCCGACGTTAGGTTCAAAAGCGCGTCCTTCGCATCCTTTGATGACCTGATGATAACGAGGATGCGGTCTATCTCGTCCAGGGCGATTAGCAGGCCCTCGAGTATGTGGGCCCTCTTCCTGGCCTTCTGAAGATCGAACCGGGTCCGCCGCCTGATGACCTCCTTTCTGTGCGATATGAATATGTCCAGAAGCTGTTTTAGGGATAGTTCCTTGGGCCTGCCGTTCACTATGGCGAGGTTTATGATGCCGAAGGTTGACTCCAGAACGGTGTGCTTGAAGAGGTTGTTCATAACCACTTCCTCCATTGCATCCGCCCGCAGCTGTATAACTATCCTCATTCCGTCCTTGTCGCTCTCGTCCCGAAGGTCGGTGATCCCCTCCACCCTCTTGTCCTTGACCAGGCCGGCGATGCTCACCATGAGCGAGGATTTGTTCACCTGATAGGGTATCTCCGTCACCACCAGACATTTTCTGCCGCCGCGCATCTCCTCCACGTGGTATTTGGCCCTGAGCCGGACCTTGCCGCGCCCTTCCTGGTAGGCGCTCACTATCCCTCCCCTGCCGTAGATTATCCCGCCTGTGGGAAAGTCCGGACCCTTGATGTACCTCATGAGGTCCAGCGACGTGAGCTCGGGTCGAAGTCTCGCATAGGGATCGCGAAGGCGCTCTATCTCGTCGTCCACCATGGCCGTGATGCCGTCGCACACCTCGCACAGATTGTGGGGTGGCATGTTGGTCGCCATACCGACGGCTATACCGGAGGAGCCGTTCACCAGGAGATTCGGCAGCCTCGAAGGAAGCACGGTGGGTTCGCTGAGAGAACCGTCGTAATTGGGTACGAAGCCCACAGTCTCCTTCTCGAGGTCGTCCAGCATCTCCTTTGCTATCTTCTGCAGCCTGGACTCCGTGTATCGCATGGCTGCCGCGGGATCCCCGTCCACGGATCCGAAGTTGCCCTGCCCGTTCACAAGGGGGTACCGAAGGGAGAAGGGCTGGGCCATGCGTACCATGGTATCGTATATGGCAGAATCTCCGTGCGGGTGATACTTACCCATGACGTCGCCGACTATTCTGGCGGATTTCTTGTAAGGCTTGTTGTAGTGCATCCCCGCCTCGCCCATGGCATATAGAATGCGCCTGTGCACCGGTTTCAGGCCGTCCCTGGCATCCGGCAAGGCCCTCCCAGCGATGACGCTCATGGAGTAGTTGAGATAGGATTCCTTCATCTCCGCCCGTATATCCCTGGGGTGCACCGATTTTCCTGTCATTCGATCCTCGTTCATGTTTTCCTCGGTCATACGCTTCCCCTCCTCAGATATCCAGGTTGGAAACTTCCAGGGCGTGTTTCTGTATGAAGGCCCTTCTCGGCTCCACGTTCTCGCCCATGAGCTTTGCGAACAGCTTGTCGCTCTCCATGTAATCCCCGTCCTTCATGAGCAGGAGAACTCTGTTATCGGGATCCATCGTGGTCTCCCAGAGCTGATCGGGATTCATCTCTCCGAGACCCTTGTATCTCTGTATCGAAAGGCCTCTCTCTCCTATCTCCTCCACTATATCGTCCTTCTCCCGTTCGGAGTACGCGTATCTTGCGCTCTTCCCCTTCTGTATCCTGAAGAGGGGCGGCTGGGCCACGTAAACGCATCCATCGTCTATGAGTCCGCGAAGATACCTGTAGAGGAAGGTGAGCAGCAGCGTTCGAATGTGAGCGCCGTCCACATCCGCATCGGTCATTATTATAAGCTTCCTGTAGCGCAACTTATCTATATCGAACTCTTCTCCGATACCGCAGCCAAGGGCGGTCAGGAGCGCCAGTATCTCCTTGTTCCTGAGGATCCTGTCGAGCCGGGCCTTCTCCACGTTCAGTATCTTTCCCCGAAGCGGAAGTATCGCCTGGAACGCCCTGTCGCGTCCCTGCTTGGCGGAGCCCCCTGCGCTGTCCCCCTCCACGATGAATATCTCGCTCTTGTACGGGTCCCTCTCCTGACAGTCGGCCAGCTTGCCGGGCAGGGCGGCGCTCTCCAGGAAGGATTTCCTCCTGGTGAGGTCCCTGGCCTTCTTGGCTGCCATTCGGGCGCTGGCAGCGATTATGGCTCTCTTGGCGATGATCTCCGCAACGGCCGGATTCTCCTCCAGGAACTCGCCGAGGCCCGCATTCGTCATCTTCTCCAGTATTCCTTTGAGTTCGCTGTTGCCCAGTTTCGTCTTCGTCTGTCCCTCGAACTGCGGCTCCGGCAGTCTCACGGAGAGTATGGCCGTGATCCCTTCCAGTATGTCGTTGCCCGAGAGGTTGGCATCGTTGTCTTTAAGGAATTTCTTATTCCGAGCATAGTCGTTGACGGTACGGGTGAGGGCCGCCTTGAATCCGCTGAGATGGTAGCCGCCTTCCCGGGTGTGAATGTTGTTGGCGAAGGAGTAGATGTTGGGGATGAAACCGTCGTTGTACTGAATGGCCACCTCCGCCTGGATGTCCCCCTCGATCCCCTCGAAGAATATGGGCTCGTGAAGTGCCTTTCTGCTCTTGTTCAGGTATTGCACGAATTCCTTTATCCCGCCCTCGTAATGGAACAGATGCTCCTTGTCGGTGAGCTCGTTGGATATCTCGATGGTGACGTTCCTGTTGAGGAAGGAAAGCTCCCTCACCCGGTCGACCAGGGTTCCGAAGTCGAAGCTTATGTCCTCGAATATCTGACTGTCGGGAAGGAAGCGGACACAGGTTCCCGTCCTGTCCGTGGATCCCCGTACCTCGAGGTCGCTGTTCCTCTTACCCCGCTCGAACCACTGCCGGTACATCTTGCCGTTCCTGTGGACCTCCACCCTGAGCCACAGGGAGAGGGCGTTCACAACCGATACGCCAACGCCGTGAAGGCCCCCCGACACCTTGTAGGTGTTCTTGTCGAACTTGCCGCCGGCGTGCAGCTTTGTCATTGCGATCTCCACGCCGGACATGTCGTACTTGGAGTGGATGTCGATGGGAATGCCCCTCCCGTCGTCCTCCACCAGCACAGAGCCGTCGCTCTTGAGTACCACCTTGATGAAGCTGCAGTAGCCGGCCATGGCCTCGTCTATTGCGTTGTCCACCACCTCGTAGACGAGATGATGCAGCCCGGAGGGTCCTGTGCTCCCGATGTACATGCTGGGCCGCTTACGAACCGCCGATAGTCCCTCGAGGACCGTGATCTTCTCGGCGTCGTACTCCTCCACGCTTTCCTGTTTCTCCACTTCTTCGTCCAAAATATTCCCCCCTGGATCGATCCGGCGTCACACGAATTTCGTGATTTTTCGGTGTTGGGACCGCTGCCGGACCAAAGCGGGAAAATCGACCTTGCCCTTATTATATTCTCTAGATAGTCAACTGGTCGTTTTATTGGCCTGGTCAATCCATCGCCTGAACAAATTATTGTTATTTATAAGTGTCCATTGGGTTCCTGTTTCGTGTATATTTCAGGTTGGATTACATCGGGTTTTTTTTGATTTTAGGCTTTGTTCCATATGGTTCGCGTGGGCAACATACCCCCCCACGATCCCTCGGAAGACCCACCTAAATTGAAAAGAACTTCTCTATCTCGCCCTCCATCGTCGCCGACCGCTTTGGCACGAAATCCTTCGGGAAGTGCTTTCTGTAGTTGTTCTGGGCGAATCGCTTTTCCATGAGAATCACCACGCCCCTGTCCTCCTCGCTCCTGATGCACCTCCCCGCCGCCTGCAGCACCCTGGACATGGCTGGCAGAACGTAGCTGTACTCGTATCCCCGGGACGGACCGAACAGCTTGCGGTAGTACGAGATCAGGAGGTCCACCTCCAGGGATGGGGGAGCAAGGGGTATGCCCACCACCATCACCATGCTCAGAAGG
>CAYRFL010000019.1:0-51019 GCA_964423515.1 uncultured archaeon | reverse complement strand
ACCAGGAGCAGTGCCATCATCTTCTTTATCATATCCATCCTTCCTTTTATTATATATCACGGTTCGTGAATTCCACCATTTATCAGGTTCTTCCGTAATAAATATTTTCACTGCATTTCAAACATACCCGGAAGCGTGTGGATATTCCCCTGTATCTTACAGTCGGTTCCGGCTAAGGCTTGGCCACATAGATGTCCTTCTTCATCCTGATAACCATGGAGTCCATGGCAGCCAGGGTTCTGATCCCGGTCTCGCTCGATATCCAACGCGCCTGATGAACGGGGTTCAATCTCAGCGTTTTCAGACCGAAATGCGTAAGGACGGCCGTCTCCGGTTGCACCTTCGATATGAGTTCGGCTGCGTCCTCCGTGCACAGGTGATTCTCTATACGCGCCTTGAGTGGCCTCGTGGTGCATACTATCAGCAGTCTGCATCCCCTGTATATATCCGGCATCTCGTCGAAGTAGGATGAATCGCTTACGTAGCCGACCTCCCCGTAATCCGTAGAAACGGTGAATCCCACCGTGGTACTGTCGGTATGGGCCGCGGGTGTTGCGGTTATATCGAGATGACCGATCCTGAAGGTGTTGCCCGGTCTTGCCGTTTCCACGGCATCGAGCTTTTCCGTCTGGTATCGCGGAACCACTGGGGGTGAGCTCTTGTACCCCTCGGTGACAGATAATGAGCCAATGAGGATCCCTCTGCGAATGGTGGAACCTCTCGTCATGGCCTCCACCAGGATCGCGGCATCGCTGGAATGGTCTATATGGCAGTGGGAAACTATCACAGCATTTAGGGTGGTGGGATCGATCCGCTCCTGATGCATCCTGACGAGAGCTCCGGGCCCCGGATCGATGGCCAGTTGGGTCTCGTTCTCCGCGAAGTAGATGCCGCCAGTTGAACGGGTCTGGAAGATGGTCGCGAACCTTCCCCCGCAAGTTCCCAGAAATTTTATGTATGCCATAGGACCGGCCGTTATCCCCCGGAACCCGATATTAATCTTTTCCCGTCAATCTCGGATAAATGTTATATACGACCCTTCAATACAACCTACTTCTCCCGATGCGTTCAGTGACGCTTCATTTGCTGTATTTCACACGATCACATCGGGACGCTGGCCATTGGAGCTGTTCTTATGGAAAGAATTGTCGAGTGCGTACCGAATTTCAGCGAGGGACGGGACCTCGCCAAGGTGGAAAGTATCACCGATGCCATAGAGGCGGTGGAGGGCGTGAATGTTATACACGTCGATCCGGGTGCGGCAACGAACAGGACCGTCGTTACCTTCGTGGGACCTCCGGAGGGAATCGCCGAAGCGGCCTTCCGAGCAGTGGAGAAGGCGGCGGAGGTGATAGATATGAGAGAGCACACGGGAGAGCATCCCAGGATGGGTGCCGCCGATGTATTTCCCTTCATCCCCGTGTCGGGGGTGAGCATGGATGAATGTGTGGAGATATCCCGGGATGTGGCGGAGCGTGTCGGACGGGAATTGGAGATACCCGTGTATCTCTACGAGAATTCCGCCACCACCCTCGAGAGAAGAAGCCTCGCCTATATAAGGTCCGGGGAATACGAGGGTTTTCGCACGAAGATAAAAAAACCGGGCTGGGAGCCGGATTTCGGCCCGCGGGAGTTCAATGGGAAGTCGGGCTGCACCACCATGGGCGCCCGTCAGTTCCTCATAGCCTATAATGTAAATCTGGATTCCGATGACAAGGACATTGCCCAGAAGATCGCTGAAAGGATAAGGGAGTCCGGGGCGGTAAAGAGGGACGGTGACGGCAATATCATGCGCGACAGCAGCGGCAAAGCTATACGGGAATCAGGTCTTCTCCGCCACGTTCGGGCTGTGGGATGGTACATCGAAGAATATCGGAAAGCCCAGATATCAATAAATCTACTGAACTTCAAGAAGACCCCTCTTCATATAGTATATGATACGTGTGCCGCCGTCGCACGGGAACTCGGATGCAGTGTAACGGGAAGCGAAGTGGTCGGCCTGGTCCCCATGGAAACCATGACCGAGGCAGGCATTCATTATCTCAGGAAAGATGGAAAGAGCCCGGGACTGCCTCAGGAAGAGCTGGTGAAAGTCGCACGCAAACGAATGGGGCTTGACGATGTAGCCGAATTCGACCCGGAGCGAAAGATCATAGAACTGCTGATCAGGAAGCGGGGACCGCTTGGCACCCTCGGTGTGGTGGATTTTGCAAAGAAGGTGTCACTGTCCGATCCCGCACCGGGCGGGGGAAGCGTGGCCGCCCTGGCCTGCTGTCTTTCGGCAGCCCTTTCCTGCATGGTCGCCAACGTGACTGCACGATCCGGCAGGGTCCGGGAGAATGAGCCCGAGCTGGAAGAGCTCCATTCCAGGGCCGTCAAGCTTCAAGGGTCCATCCATGAGCTGGCCTGCTTTATCGACGAGGATGCGGCAGCCTTTACTAGCGTGATGGCGGCCATGAGGATGCCTCGGGGCAGCGGATCCGAGAAAGAGACCAGGATCAAGGCCATCGAAGCTGCCTATATGAGAGCTGCCGAGGTTCCCATGGATGTGATAAGGGCATGTGAGGGAACTCTATCCGATCTGAGATACATGGCCGAGCATGGGGAATCCGCAGCTCTTTCTGATGTTGCGGTATCCACACTCATGGCCGGAGCCGGCATCAGAGGAGCAGCGTATAATGTCAAGATCAATATCGAAGAGATCGGGGATGTCGGATTCACAGAGAAGATGGGAGATGAACTCGAGCGCGCGCTGGAGCATTCGGGTCTGGCAGTCCAAGATATTCTGGCGATCATATCCGGCAGGCTGGGTTATCGGCTCTGAGGATTTATTCGTGAACATGGGCGAATGACCGGAAAGAGTATAAATATCATAATAATAATTAACCCGGAACCTTCGGACCCCACAGTTCGGGACCGGATAATAATAGATAAATCGGATTGAAATGGGCCAATCCGCTTGGATGGCTCCATATTGAAAGGTGATTGAATGGCAAAAGGCCTGTATGCCGGAAGGAAGATCAAGGCCAGCAGGAGCAAGAGGCGCTGGAGCGACAGGTATTTCAAGCGGAGGATGCTCCGGTTGAAGGAGAAATCGGACCCTCTGGAGGGTTCCGCCCAGGGCAGGGGGATCGTGCTGGAGAAGGTTGGAGTTGAAGCGAAGCAGCCCAATTCTGCAATTCGAAAATGCGTCAAGGTCCAGCTCATCAAGAACGGACGTCAGGTAACAGCCTTTGCAGTGGGAGAGGGGGCCATTAACTTCATAGACGAGCATGACGAGGTCCTGGTGGAAGGTATCGGGGGAAGCAAGGGAAGGGCAAAGGGAGATATCCCCGGGGTGAGGTTCAAGATAATTCACGTGAACGGAGTGTCCTTGGAGGAGTTGGTAAGGGGAAGGAAGGAGAAGCCCATCCGATAAGGAAACGGATGGTCCGATCGTAGGAATTGGTAGGTATTTACATGTCAAAGGATGATGCACATTCGAAGATAGTCGAGCAGGTCGAGGCATCGAAATCCCTCATATTCGGTAAATGGGACCTGGGAGAGGTCGTGGTTGAAGATCCCGGCCTAGTCAGATACATCAATCTCAAACCCGTAGCCGTGCTTCATGGCGGCGCCAGATACGCCAATAAGCGATTCGCAAAGACGAGGGTATCCATCGTAGAGAGGCTCATAAACGGCATTATGAGGACCGAACACTATACGGGCAAGAAATCGAAGGCATACTGCGTGGTCAGAGACGCTTTCTCCATCATTCACTCGCGCACCAAGACGAATCCCATACAGGTACTCGTGAGGGCCATCGAGAATTCATGTCCCCGAGAAGAAGCCACGCGTCTGCGATTCGGAGGGATCTCGGTACCCAAGGCGGTGGATACGTCCCCTTCCAGACGACTGGATGTCGCCCTTAGAAACATTTCCAAGGGCTCGGTGGCGGCCTCGGTAAAGAACCGGAAGACGGCAGCGGAATGTCTCGCCGCCGAGTTGGTAAAGGCCTCCAAAGGCGACACGACCTCGTTCGGTGTGGCAAAAAAGAATGAAATGGAGAGGATAGCCGCATCGGCACGATAAGGGTCACGATACCGGTTTTTCGAAGTCAGAGACCAATGTTATCTATTTTATATTATATGAAGCCGCATCTGCGCTTCCACGCGATGCGGCACCCATTGTCAAGCAGAGAACTTCGACTTTTTGTCGAACTTTTCACCGTTGACAATATACAACTGTCAGGATGGAACCTGGGACAAGAATGAAGTTGGTGGAGACACCAAGGTGATCCAATGGGACGAAAAGAGGATAATATCAGAAAGGCACAGACGATCATGAGAAGACCGAAGTTCATAAGGAACATCGGGATCGCCGCACATATCGACCATGGCAAGACGACTCTCAGCGACAATCTCATTGCCGGAGCGGGAATGATGTCCGAAGAGCTTGCGGGAAAGCAGCTTCTCCTTGATTTCGACGAGCAGGAGCAGGCGAGAGGGATTACTATCAATTCTGCCAGTGCTTCCATGGTTCATGACCATGAAGGGAGCGAATACCTCATCAATTTGATAGATACGCCGGGACATGTTGATTTCGGTGGTGACGTTACGAGAGCCATGCGGGCGGTGGACGGCTGTGTCATAGTAATCTGCGCCGTGGAGGGCGCCATGCCCCAGACAGAGACCGTGGTAAGACAGGCTCTGCGCGAGAGGGTCAAACCGGTTCTCTTCGTGAACAAGGTGGACCGCCTCATAAACGAGCTGAAGGTGACGGAACAGGAGATGCAGGTTCGCTTCATCAAGTATATCAATCAGGTGAATGCCCTCATCAAGAAGAACGCTCCCAAGGACTTGCTAAAGGATTGGATAGTGAAGGTGGAGGACGGCTCCGTGGCCTTCGGGTCGGCATACTACAACTGGGCCATCTCCGTTCCCTACATGAAGAAGACGGGAATCTCGTTCAAAGAGATCTACGATTACTGTGCCCAGAAGGACCAGCGTTCACTGGCAAGGAGAGCTCCCATTCACGAGGTCCTGCTGGGGATGATCATCACTCATCTTCCGTCCCCCATAACCGCCCAGAAGATGAGGATACCCAAGATATGGAAGGGAGATGTTGATTCCGAACTAGGAAAGGCGCTCATAAACAGCCAGGAGAACGGTCCGGCCGTTCTCATGGTAACAAAGATCGTAATGGACAAGCATGCCGGCGAGATAGCCGTGGGAAGGCTGTTTTCCGGTACGATAACAAAGGGATTACCCCTCTATGTGGCAGGTCAGCCCGGTTCCTCCAGGGTCCAGCTCGTCAGCGTCTTTATTGGCAATGACCGGATAACGGTGGATGACGCAGTAGCCGGAAATATCGTTGCAGCAAGCGGTCTTCGACAGGCCATGGCAGGTTCGACGGTATCCTCCCTTGAGGAGATAGTCCCCTTCGAGAGGATCATTCACGTGTCGGAGCCCGTGGTCACTGTGGCCATCGAGGCAAAGCAGATGAAGGACCTGCCCAAGCTCATTGAGGTTCTCCGGACGGTGGCAAAGGCAGACCCCTCATTGCAGGTGGAGATAAACCAGGAGACCGGTGAGCATCTTCTTTCCGGTATGGGAGAGCTTCATCTCGAGATCACCGAGTACAGGATCGTCAACGAGCACGGGATACCCATAATCACCTCTGAGCCGATAGTGGTCTACAGGGAAACGGTACCCAAGCAAAGCCCCGAGTTCGAAGGCAAGTCCCCGAACAAGCATAACAAGTTCTACATCGAGGTGGAGCCGCTGGAGGACGAGATATACAAGGCCATAAAGAACGGCGATTTCTCCTCCGGCAAGCTGAAGACAAAGGTGGTGGCCAAGGACCTGCAGGCTCTCGGGCTTTCCAAGGTGGAAGCGAAGGGAGCCTATGCCATAATCGGGAACAACCTTCTGGTCAACGCGTCCCGTGGCGTCCAGTATCTCCACGAGACCAAGGAGCTTGTCATCGATGCCTTCAAGGAGGCCATGGAGCAGGGGCCGCGTTCCCGGGAGAGGGTGGACAAGGTGAAGGTGCGGCTCATGGATGCCAACCTTCACGAGGATGCCATCCACAGGGGTCCCGCACAGGTGATACCTGCCGTCCGCTCTGCGATATACGGGGCTATGATGACGACCGGCACCTTCCTTACGGAACCAATGATGGATGTGTTCATAACGGCACCGCAGGATTACATGGGTGCCATATCGAAGGAGATGGGACAGAGGAGAGCCAATATCCTCGAAATGAAGGCCGAGGGGGATATGACCACCATAATCGCCCGGGCCCCCATCGCGGAGATGTTCGGCTTCTCGGCATCGGTGAGGAGCGCCACGCAGGGGAGGGCCCTGTGGACCACGGAGTTCAAGGGATTCGCCCTGCTGCCTCATCAGCTTCAGGATGACATCACCACTTCGATCCGGACCCGGAAAGGTCTGAAACCCCAGCCGCCAACAGCATCCTATTATGGCGGTTAGTATCGACGGCATCATGGTTACTGGATGAGACCGGGCCAGGAAGCATATACAATCAAAATGAAAAGTTATATAAACGAAAAGGATATTTAAGGGAAAAAATTTCACAGAGGTAATGGATATGGCAGAAAAACCACATATCAACCTGGTGTTCATAGGCCATGTTGATCATGGAAAGTCCACACTCGTGGGAAGGCTCCTCCTGGATACCGAGAGCATATCCTCCCACATCATCGATAAGTACAGGAAGGAAGCTGAAGAGCGTGGAAAGGCAGGATTCGAGTTCGCCTATGTAATGGACGGACTCAAGGAAGAGAGAGAGCGCGGCGTCACCATCGATGTGGCTCACAAGCGTTTCGATACTGATAAGTACTATTTCACGATCATCGACGCTCCGGGTCACCGGGATTTCGTCAAGAACATGATCACCGGAACGTCGCAGGCAGACGCGGGAGTACTGGTCGTGGCCGCCCCCGAAGGTATCATGGCCCAGACCAAGGAACATCTTTGGCTCGCAAAGGTGCTGGGTGTTCAGCAGCTCATCGTCGCCGTCAACAAGCTCGATGCAACGAGCACTCCTTACGATCAGGCAAAGTTCGAGTCCGTGAAGAAGGAGATCCAGAAGATGCTACCAATGGTTGGCTACAGGCTCGATTCCGTGGCCATCGTTCCCGTATCAGCTCTGAAGGGAGACAACGTTGCCGGCAAGAGCGATAACATGGGCTGGTGGAAAGAGGGAACGTTCCTCAGTACCCTCGACAAGCTGAAATCCCCGCAGCCGCTGGACGATATGCCTTTGAGGGTTCCCATACAGGACGTGTACAACATCACTGGTGTCGGTGCCGTCCCCGTGGGAAGGATCGAGACCGGAATGATGAGGGGGGGGGACAAGATATGCGTCGTGCCCTCGAGGAGATACGGTGGTGTCATGGGCGAGGTGCGATCCATCGAGATGCATCACGAGATGGTACAGGAGGCCCATGTTGGCGACAATGTCGGCTTCAATGTGCGCGGCGTGGGAAAGAAGGACATACGCCGGGGTGATGTAGCTGGCCCGGCCGATAATCCGCCAATGGTCGCAAAGAAGTTCAAGGCACAGGTGATGGTCATAAACCATCCCAACGTCATCACGGAGGGTTATACACCGGTATTCCACGCTCATACGGCCCAGGTGGCATGCAGGTTCTCCAAGCTCCTCGCGAGACTGGATCCGCGGACGGGTTCTGTAGCGGAGGAGAATCCCGATTTCCTGAAGACCGGCCAGGCCGCCATTGTGGAGATAACCCCCACGAGGCCCATGGTCATCGAGGAGCAGGCTGCCTGCAAGCAGCTCTCAAGTTTCGCCATACGCGACATGGGTCAGACCGTGGCCGCTGGCGTGTGCATCAAGGTCCTCGAGAAGCTCGAGACCTAAATGCTTATCAGCTGAATTAGAGGGACTGCATGGTTACCAAGGCTCGAATCGCCCTTTCCGGGACTGACCCGAATAACGTGGACTACGTCTGTTCGCAGATAAAAGAGATTTCTGTCAAGACGGGAGTGGACATGGCCGGGCCCATACCCCTTCCGACGAAGAAGCTCGTTGTACCGTGCAGGAAGAGCCCCGATGGAGAGGGGACCGAGACCTGGGAACGGTGGACCATGCGCATCCACAAGCGCCTCATCGACATCGAGGCGGACGAGCGGGCCCTGCGCCAGCTTATGCGGATACAGGTCCCCGACGGCGTCAACATCGAGATAATGCTGAAGGGATGAGTTTTTCCTTCAGTATTTTCTTTTCATTTTGCTATGGTTTATTCTGTCCTTTCGATCCGGAGCTGGGCTTCTCCACATTCGGGGCAGATCGGGTCAGCGTCAAGCGACGTGATGGGCGATGTCTGGGAATATGGCGGAATGATGGCTGCTCAATCTCCTTTTTATGGATCGTATAGCCCTATAGATCTGCTCTTTACATTTCCGGAAGAATCCCTTGACGAGGAAGAAGAGCGTCCAGTTGTCGGATTCACAACGCGACCGGTGGATGACGCCGATCCCGGTCAGTGCCCGGAGGACCTTGGCTGTACGTTTGTTTCCCCAGTGATATCTATAGGCCATATATACATTCACCAGGTTCTGCTGGCGGGCGAAGCCGTCGAACCGGTTGATGAGTACGTGGAGGAGTATTTTACCCTCTGTTCGGGATATCCTGTCATTCAGGTTTCGGTCGATCTGCTTTGCCAGTTTCTTGTACTCTCGAATATTTTCCTTCTTTGAGCATTTGTTCATTATATCGCTTCCGTTGTTCTTTGTCTTTTGAATATTCACGGGTAACGAAGATCCCGTGATGAAGGACCATTTGTTCAGTTAGTATTTAATGATCGGATAGGGGGAGTTGAGTGAAAGTAAAGGGAATATGTTGATCAAATGATCGCCGTGAGGGTAACATTTGTCAAGTATCAATGGTGGACATTTATCGGGAGATGAATCCGACATTTACTGTAGTACTCGTGAACATTTGTCGGTATTTTCTCCCCTCTCAACCCTGACGAAATTCACACACCACACCCCGCTCTTTCTCCTCCATAACACCTGGCCATCTGACCGAACCGATTGAAAGAATATATAAATCAGAATAAGTTTAACGGTTTGCAAATAATACAATCCATACCATTAGTGATCTTCAGCCAAATCACTCGGAACAACTCATTAACTGATAATAAAATGCAGGGATAGCCAAGCATGGCCAACGGCGCAGGACTTAAGATCGTAAACACAAGGTGCGCGTTGCGCTGGGACATCCTGTCCTCAGTGGTTCGTGGGTTCAAATCCCACTCCCTGCACTTTCTTCGATCGGGGGGAGAAAACGGACAGGGATGGCAGGGCTCGGGGGGGTATGCGGGAACCTGCATTATCTTTTTCTACTCATCCGTCCCCACACACCGGTATCCTCCCCACATACTCCACCCTTTCCCCGTCATACCGGAACACCACCGGGTACACCTCCACCCCCTTCTCCACCGCCCTTTTGAATGTCTCTGCGAACTTCGGGTCTGTCTCCCCGTTCGGAGAAAAACATCTCGCATCCGGCCTGAATATCAGCACCATAAGCGCGGCCCGCCCCCCCTCTTCCCTGATCTCCATGAGCGTTTCGAGATGCCTTCGCCCTCTCTCAGTTGGCGCGTCCGGAAATAACGCCGTCCCGTCCACCGCCAGCGTACAGCCCTTTACCTCCACACCCAGCCTTCGTCCGTCCCGCAGTGTCAATACGAAATCCAGACGGCTGTGTCCCACAGTAACCTCCGGTCTTATCTCCTCAACCGTTCCGAAGGGGCTGTGCTCGCCGTGAAGGACCCACTCAGATATCTGCCGATGGAGGCCCGAATGGACGGGTATCCATTTCCCCTCGTATCTCGCGGCGATAACGTCCCATTTCGTCTTTCTGCTGGTACCGTGGGCGCGCCTCAAAAGCAGCCTGTTGCCCGGATACAGAAGTTCCGTGAGGCGGCCAGGGTCGTGGACATGCGCCTCAATTTCTTTCAGTTCTTCCACCTCGATATCCACCACTGCCAGAAAACGGTTCGGCCTTCTGCGGAACGCCGCCTCCGCATCGGATTTCAGTTCCATCACGGTCACGGGCATTATCGTTCCCCTTTGATGGAATGCCTGACCTTGACGCCGATACCCCTTTTCCGATCCTTCATGTCACATCCGGAGACCATGGCCCTCCCGATACCTCTCGGCTCGTCGTCGTACAGAATAAGGACCTCGTCCCCGGGTCTTATCCCCTCGTCGGCATCCCTTATACCCACGCTGAACACGGTGCCCTTGGGCTGAAAGTCGTCTATGAACACCCGGTTCCTTTCAATTCCGACGAGCCTTTCCGCAGCCCCGGTTCCCAGAGCGAAGAAGCCCCTTGCGGGCACCTGTCTCGCTATCTGCTCTCCCGACTCCAGATCGCGTATGATTGCCGAGCCCCTGCGCCCCCCTATGCGGGCGCCTTCCATGAGCCGGCGGGCAATTACCTCGTCGAACTGGAATGTCAATATCCCCCATTCGTCGTAGCTCTCAACGGGAATATTCTCCTTCGTTCCCCTGCTGTTCCTTCTCCCGCCCTCCATGCCCCGATGAGGCATGTCGGCAGCGATCCTGTTCAATACCGTTTTCAACTCCTTGAGACCCTCATCGGACCTCGCCCCCTTCCCGATGATATGGCAGTGGTCGAAATGCTTCGTAACGATGTCCCTGACCAGAAATGTCTCGTCCCCAAGGAGCGTGATCACGGTTTCGTACGCACCCTTTGACAGTATCCCCTCGAGCATCGACCCGGCACGCTCGGTCTCCCGTTCGTCCCAGTCTCCCGTCACGGGCAGATCGTAGTTGGCCGCGGGATAGACCTTGTCGAGCTCCATGGGTACCGCGCCCAGAGGAGATGTAATGACAACGCGGTGGATCCGTCGCAGCAGCGGATGCCCCTTCAGGATGCGCGAGATGTTCCTGTGCGTCTTCGATCTCGAATACGGTTTTCGATAGGAGCACGGTACTAAAAGAAGTATCGGGCGCTGCGGCGGAAGATAGCTCTTCTGAAGCCTCTTGGTATAGCCGATGATGTCCGGATGGTCCAGCATCTCCTTCTGGGTCACCAGAAGCGTCCTTTCATGAGCTCGCGGGGAGACCGCGATCAGCTCCCGTGCGAATTCACGATATAGAAGCCTGAGGATGGCTGCCGCGCTGCCGTTCCCGGTGGCATATCCGTGAGCTCCGACATATGTTGTTCCGTGCTCCACCATCTTCCTGGCTTCGAGAACGGCCCTCCACAGTCTCCTGACGTTGTGGGCGAAGGTCCGTCCCACGACCTTTTCGAATTCGGAGTATCCCATCTGCTCCAGGGTCTCATCCGGGTCGCTTCCGTCCCCGAAGAGCATCTCCCTGAGTATCTTGCAGTCCACGCAGCCGCAGGAGTCAAGGTATTCGCCTGTAAGCTCCCCGAGAGGCATCCTGCGGCTGCCTCCCCAGTACAGGGAAGCCGCGGCATCCCTTGCGGCCAGAACGGTATCGAACAGGTCGAAGCCCAGGGAGACCAGGTAGGCCAGGTTGTAGGGGCTTGCCACTCCCGGTGCGTAAAAGAGGTTCTCCCCCGTATGTTTCTCTCTCATTTTCCGGACCGTTTCGAGCAGGAGCTTTGGATTATCGATGATGCCGGAAAGGTGATTTGGTGAGACGACGGAAGCGCTGGGATTATCTCTTCCATCAACCGAAACCGGTCTATAGACGGAGAATCGGGTCTCTTCGCTGCTGAACTTCCCCAGAGGCGGCAGCAAGATCTCCCTGGAACGGTACAGCACGTATCCGTCCCACGTGCAGCCGTCGGATGCTACATGACCTTCATCAGCAAGGTACAGGGAGAACCCGGAGGTTCTGTCACGTGGCAATGGCAGGCCACTCAAATTGATAATTGGAAGCGCCGGTATTATTCCCGTTTCAGATCCAAGGTCCCCGTGGCTCTCTTCTTCTGCCTCCCTGGAACGAGCTTGCCGCATGAACGGAACGTGGACCAGCGAGGGGGTCACGAACGAGTCTCCCGTTTTAAAGCCCAGTGCCGCAGCTTTCTTTAGCTTTCCGAATCCTTCCTGTGCGGTTATCTCGACTTCCATGTGACGATCCTTCCATGTGACTGCGGGTGGCCGGGAATCCTGCCGTGCATGAGGTTTCAGCTGAAGAGGCCGATGACCAGGAATACCAGGTTTCCGAACAGTATCGAAATTAAAAAACCGGTGGTCATTGGCACGATGAAGGGGATCTTGGGCTGCACCCATATTCTCTTGTCCCCTGCCTTTCTGAACAGCTCGAGCTGTTTCGTTTCTTCTTTCTTATCTCGCGGGGGTGATAGGGCCATCCTTCTCCTGCCGTCCTTCTCCACCTCGAGGAGCCAGACGAACTTCTTTTCGAACATGTCGATATCGAGCCGGTAACCAAACAGGCATCTGGGAAAGCTGCGGTCGCCCCTTACCATGTTGAATACCAGGAAGAACAGGGGATATGATAGGAGGAGTATGGCGCCGTTGAGCAGGGTCGAGAGGGAGAAAGGCAGCAGGAAGCGCTGAAGGGGCACGGTCTCCAGTGTGTCGAAGAAGAAGGTGGACATGGATATCTCGGCCACGATGGGATAGGCGGGGACCATGAGCGATATCAGCATAAGGGCCTTCGCATCCGCACCTCCCATTATTATCCCGGCGTTGTACATGGCGTAGATGATGGTGATGATGAGGAATATCGACGAGACCAGAATGAAGGAGGCATTCAACGGTCCTGCTCCGGCTGCCAGGGGAACCCCCTTGTCTATGGATGCTCCGTCGTACTGGCTGAGAAGGACGAGGGAGACGAAGGAGAGCACTATGAGTATCAGCCAGGCGAGCCTGTTGGACCTCCCGTATCGAAGGAGCATGACCTCGTTCAGAGCAAGGAGTATGAAGGTGATCAGGAGCATAAGGGCCGCGGTCTGGGGCACGTCGTAATGGAATACCGCTCCGACGTACAGGCCCAGGGCTGCAATTCCCATCAAGGCCCATATCCATTCGGTACCCTTGGGTTTGCGCTCCAGGTCCAGGTCGGAATAGAAGTAATAGAAATAGTAGATAGGGAGGAATGTGAGTATGACGGCGAATGCGCCCCCGGAATTTCCGTCCATGGCCACGGAGAGCGCCAGAAGGAGGCCTGCCACTGCCCCCGAGATGAGCCACAGCCTGTTCCTGACCTTCCTTGTCTTCAGGTCCATCCAGCATCCTGTGAGAAGCACCAGCAGGCCGGCAGCGAAACGTATGATATTGATGATCGACTCGGATTCCATGGAAATCACCGTTTTACAATGGGTGTACGTCTTTCTTCGTCAGTTCCGGGACGGGCCCGGCCCGTGCCCGGCTATTGTGCGAGGATAATAATACAATATTCATTATAACGTTTCCCCGTGAATAACCGGGGCCGGATGGATTAAGTACATCCACGGAGGATACGGAGGGAAGTGATCTGCCATGTTCGTCATCGAACGCCAGTCGACCGGTACGGGGGCAAGGACGGGGATGCTCCGGACATCCCACGGCGATGTGGAGACGCCCTGCTTTATGCCCGTGGCCAGCAAGGGTTCGGTGAAGACTCTATCCAGCGGAGAGCTCGTGGATCTTGGCGTCCAGAACATGATCGCCAATGCCTATCTTCTGCATCTGAGACCGGGTACGGAGTTGATAAGAGAGGCCGGAGGGCTTCACGGATTCATGAACTGGGACCGCTCCGTATTCACGGACTCCGGCGGCTTCCAGATCATAAGGAAAGGATTCGAGCCCCGGGTGATCGACGAGGGGGTCAGGCTGAAGAGTCCCTTCGACGGCAGGGAAGAACTGTTCACGCCCTCGGAATCCTGTCGTGTCCAGGAGGATATCGGCTCCGATGTGGCAATGTTCCTCGATGACTGCGCTCCCTTCGGAAGCAGTGAGAGCAGGGTCGAGAGGGCGGTCGAGCGGACCACTGCCTGGGCCCGGGAGTTCGCGGAGGTCCATTCCCGTAAGGATCAGATGAAGTTCGCCATAGCACAGGGAGGGCTCCACCGCGGCCTGCGCCAGAGAAGCGCCAGGGAGCTGGGCGATGTCGAATGCGATGGTTTTGGCATAGGGGGCCTGTGCATCGGAGAGTCAAAGGAAGCCATGTTCGGCGCCATAGGGTATCAACTACCGCATCTGGACCCCGCGCGCCCCCGCTACCTCATGGGCGTGGGCACCCCGGTGGACATCCTTCAGTCGGTGGAATCGGGTATAGATATCTTCGACAGCGTTTATCCGACCCGCAATGCCAGGCATCGGACCGCCCTGACGTCCCGGGGCACGGAGAACGTAAATGCAACGAATTTCAGAGGTGTCATAGCCCCTGTCGAGAAGGGATGCACATGCCCGGCCTGCCGTGATTATTCACGGGCGTACATCTATCACCTGTTCAAGGCCAAGGAGCTGCTGGCAATGCGGCTGTTGACCCTTCACAACGTTCATTTTATGATGGAGCTGATGCGGGAGATACGCGGGGCTATCGCGAATGATGATTTTCCGTCGTTCAAGAAGGGTTTCATCGACAGGTACTGCGGTTCTCGCTGAAATGGATAAACTGGTAACGTCGTTAGATTTGCTCTCTTCTTTTAGCGGACCCGATAGCCGGGGTGGGGTGCAGGGGTGGTGTAGGCGTATACGGGTCCGACACATTAGAAATAATAATAATGAGCAATATAAGCAGAATATGGGAGGACCATGTCCTCCCACGGTCGGCTTTATGCCGACCCCGGGGCCGAACCGGCCCCATTTCTATCATGCATTTTTTTTAATTCGTAAAAGGGCTTGCAATTGCTTCGCTCCCAAGCCCTTTTACTGAAAGAGAGTATGTCCACTGATAGTATAGGGTGTGTAAAAAATCACTTGGAGCGTATCTCTCACAGGTAATCGTTCAGAAGATGCTTCTTGATAATATCCTCTTCCATTCTCCTGTGCTCGTCCATCTCCAGGCCAAGCGAGTTCCGAAGGCGCTCGAGCATGGCCTCCTCGTCCTCGGTCACTATCCCGTCAGCCCAGGCTTCCTCCAGCACGGAACGGTAGATGTTGATGTTCTTCACCATCTTCTCCTCGTTCCAGTCCGCCTCCAGCACCTCCTTGTCCTCCTCCGGTATGTCCTCGTCCTCGATGAACTCGATGTTGTCCAGGTCCAGCTCGAAGTCCACCTCCACCTTTGCCCCTCCCTTGAACTTGTCCATGATCTCCGTGATGGTGTCCTCCTCCATCTGCTGGTACTCGTAGAAGCGCTTCATGATATCCTTGTACCTCGAGGCCATCTCCAGTTTGATCATGTCTCTCTGAAGCCGTTTTCTCCGCCTGAACTCCTCTTCCCTCTCGGCCATTATCTTCTTGAGCTCGTTGAACTCGGACTCGTTCATGCGCTCCACGAACTTCCTTGGGCTCATCCTCTCGCTCCAGCAGCCTTCGTCCTCCGAACCCCCCTCGCTCCAGCTCACGTGTGCAGTAGGAGCGCTCTCCTCGCTGATTCCAGCCCGGGAAACGCATGTTCCTTCCTCCACTGCCCTGACCCTTGCTTCCCTCTCCTCTTCCCTGACCCTTGCTTCCCTCTCCTTTATCTTCTCCGCCGCCCTGATGGCCGCATTGGCGAATTCATTGGCCTGATCGTAGTTTCCGTCCTCGATGGCGGGTTTGGCCTGAATGAGAATGTTCTTTGCGAAATCGACGTTGAAACCGTCGTTCTCCACGGCGAGAATGGTCTTCCTGGCCTTGAGTATCTCTCTGACGGTATGCTGATAATGGGCATCCTTTGCCGATCGAACCGCATATTGCAACAGTTCCAGGCCGTTTCTGTAGTATCGGTTCTGGAAGGCATACTTGGCCTGGAAGAAATATCGGTCCGCCTCGGTTATATCCACACCCGCTTCGCCGATCTTCGATAGAACGTTCTGTGTCTGGACTATCATTCTGATAAGGGCGTTCTCCTCGTCCTGCCTGTAGGACGGAAAGGTGGCCTTCTGCTGTATCTCGAGGTCGTATTTTCTTCTCTTCACCTCGTCGAGAAGAACTTCCTTCGCCTCGTTTATGATGATCATCTCTTCGGTGGCCAGTTTGATGAGCTTCTCATCGCTGGTCTTGAGCTTGTCGGGGTGATGGAGTTCGGCCATCCGTCGATAGGCTTTACGGATCTCCTTCTTGTCCGCTGTGGGAGCGACACCCAGCACCTCGTAATAGTTCAATTTATCCATTTTCATGCACACCGACGAGGGTAGAATAGAACATCAAAATATTTTAACCTTTATCGTGAAATAATTAACTGAAAATATTCATGGTCCATTTTTGTCAAGTATTTCCAGGTCTCCCGGACAATAGTATATCGCTCTTCAGTTACGATCAGGTTCTCTCGAGGATCGAGAATACCGCCTTTCTGTGTTTGTCATGAAGTGTTTCGTTCAATTTTGCATAGCATCCCTTGATCCGGTGAAACCCGGAGCGTAATCTCAGAAGTAAATGTGCCACCGCCCTGGAAATGAAAGGTACCGCACCCAGGAGAAGTATCATCTCGGTGATACCCGATGCTTTCGAAATGAGAAGCCACGGTGCCAGAAGGACGAAATAATATTTGGCCCTGTACAGACCGCTGATCCCAAAGGCCACGAACAATAATGCAAGAGCGAACAGCGGGTAGGACAATGAATAACCAAGTATGATTACGAGGATCAGAAAAAAACCCTTTGAAATTCTCACAAGCCCTCTCGTCACATCCATCCCGGCTCTCTGCCCGAAGGTTCTCAGACCTGCCTTTCCGTCCGGGATGAAATCGTAAAGATTGTGGGAAAGCTCCTTTTCAAGACCGAGAAAGAACGTGCAAAGGAGGAATAACCAGAGGCTGGACCGAGCATCTGCGAGCCGGGTGGGCCATCCGACATGTCCGAGATGAAGGTACACGAGAATTACCGGCGCCCAGTAGAACATGGAACCCACAAGGGGTCCAAGCGGCGTCTCCTTGAAACGGGGACCAAGAGAATAGAGGATCGAGGAAAGCTGAAGAGCAAGAAATACGGTGAACGTTGATGTTTCGAAGGCCATAAATGCCCAGGTGATGCTGGTTATCAATAACGATGAGGCAAGGAGTTTGCCCCAGATCACATTCTTTCGGGATATTGCATACCATCCCGGTTTGTGTTCGTCCCCCTTTCTATCGGCTAGGCTGTTCAGGAGGAACGTATTGCAGTATCCCATGGATAGAATGGCCGTCAATACCAGAGTTTTCCGTAGCGCCAGACCTTCCCCGGCCTGCTGGAATATCAGGGCGGAGGGGATGATAATTGAATATGTCGCATATTTCACCCACCATGACCGGGGATATAGTCTCATCATTCTCAACATGATCGGGACCATTCCCATCCTTCCGTAAAGGTATGGAAGAAGTGGCCTCGGGAGCCAGCTTCCTCAATCCTGCCGTCATGGCGGGATGATTTCCTCCAGCAACAGGTCATTGATAGATGATTTCCCCGCTGTAGGAAACGCGGACACCACCCTTCGTACATACGAACAGCATGTCATATTTTCCATCCAGCCGTATCTCATCTGGTTCAAGCACGACCAGGTCTGTTTTCATTCCTGTGAAATCGTAGGACCGGTTGAAAAGGATGGCCCCGTGGGGATCGAATATCGTAAAATCCACGGCCGCAGAAAGGTCGAGAGAGGCACCCACAAGAGAGAGGTTCATGCTGAAATTGGCTTCGAAGGGCTGTTTTTCGAAGGATTTGTTTATCTTGTCGGGCAGGAGGAGATTTTCCCTGGATAGGATGATCCCGTTCCCTTCGAAGGGAACGTTCTGGGGTATGATCGATATGGTGATCTCGGTCGTGGCGATGAGCAGTTGGTCATCCTGAACGGTGAGATTGACCGTGTAATTTCTGGGCGACTGATAGCTGTGAGTGACCTGTGTAGAATTCGTCTCGTTGTGAATGGAGTCGCCGAAATCCCAGGTATAAAGTATGATCACTCCATCGGTATCATACGAGCCGGAACTGTTGAACGTGATGATATCTCCTACCACCGCTTTGGTGGTGCTCGCATTAATCTTTGCTATCGGCGGAAATACCTTGGGTTCCTCTTCCTTTTCTTTCTTTTTTTCCTGATCTGTATAATGGGGATATATGATAAATGCACCGACCGCTGCAAGTACGAAGACCACGGCAACGACCACAACGATGATAACGACAACCTTTGTATTCACATGCTTCACTTCCCTGAGCTGGTCCACCAGTATAACTTCCGACTTTATTTTATTTCTGATTTAAATACTTTGTTACCTCTCTTGTAATGACACACCTGAGGGCGTGTCATATTCGAAAATTGACGATCCTCAAGATGAATGTACCGCACGGGACACACCTCCATGGGAACGAGGTAGCGGGTGAGTTCGGATGCCTTCTCCCTGCTCCTCGAACCGGGGCCGTACGATGGGAATAAACGTGTGAATTTATTTATACCATAAATCGGTTAAAGAGATATTGGAGAATAGGTAGAATCTTGTGAGGTTGTGATTAGTTATGTCATATGGAACAACGTATATCAGGTTGGCGAGCTTTGCGATTTCGTTTCTCTTATTGCTGTCGGTATTTCCGGGGACGATCGATGCAGAGGATACCGGATATGAATCCCACTCGCCCGAGAACGAGACCCCGATCAAAGATCCAAATTCCCTGACACAATTCAATATGCAAACGGAATATAGAGGGATCGGCGGAAAACCCATGCCCCTCGGCCCCGAGCCCCTGCCTTCCGCGCGCGGTGACAGGGGAACCTGGTCGGCAACCGAGAGGTGGCATAACAATACCTTGCTCAACAACTCCATCTGGGCCCTGGACACGGGGGATATCGACGGCGACGGCTATACGGACCTCGCCGTGGTGGGTGAGAATCATACGCTGGCAGTATTTCTGAACAACCACTCATACGGATTCACCAAGCATTTCGTCGATATAGATAACAATAAGAACTACACCAGGGTGGCGCTGGGAGACGTCGATGGAGACAACGACCTGGATATAATGGTTCTCACGTGGCCAAGTCCCGTTCAGGACCCGACGCCCCTCGATCTCTACCTTTACACGAACGCAGGACAGGGTAATTTCAACGGGGGAGGCGGAGTACACAAGGTGGATGTGGGGGGAGCCCAGGCGACGTATTCTTTTCTTTTCTCCATCGAAATCGATTCCGGCGATTTCGATAACGACGGGAAGGCGGATTTCGCCGTTGGATTGACATACGAACACCCGGTGGGACAGCTGAATCCGGCAAGGTCCACCCTGTATTTCCTTCTCAATAACGGGCAGGGGGATTATGTTTCCTCGGAGGTAACGGCAGACGCTACCGATGATGAATACGGGGTGCTGTGGATAGGAGATCTTCAGGCAAAGGAGGCCACGGCGGACAATTTCGACGACGTTGTGGTATCCATATACGGATACGACAGTTATCAGGCCACCATCCACCCCGGGGATGTAAAGGTTTACAAGGGAGGGGCACAGGGTATCGTACTGAATCCCTTCTGGACCTACACTTATTCCGTGAACAATAATATGAACGAGGAATGGACCGTCTCCGTGGAGGTGGGTGAGTTCACTGGTGACAACAATCCAGACATCCTGATCTCCACCGATGCTCAGAACCAGCAGGGCGACTGGGTCGATGGAAAGATATGGCTGTCAACCGGGCAGGGGGGTCAGGGATATGCGAACCCGGTGGCGAAGATCACCGTTGTAAACCAGGGTACGGGATTCTCGCTGAACACGTACAATTTCGACGAACTGAACCAGGACGATTTCGTGGTTGGATACAGTTGGGATACCGACGCGGACGATATCATTGACCGGTGGGAGATACGCCTCTATGCAACGGCCGGGGGCGGGAACTTCGGGCAGAACCCCAAATGGTCGGCCGACACGGGACCGCAGGGAGGCCTCGAGGGAACGGTTTCCCTAATCATTGCCGATGATTTCGACGCCTCCGGAGCGGGAGATATCTTCTATGCCGGAGAAGACCTCCGTCTCATCGACATCAGGACCGGCTTCGAGCCGGACATCGAACCCCCCGAGGCAGTGTCCGACCTGGCGGTCTCCCAGCCTCAAGGCATGAACGGGGATACCGTCCGACTGGACTGGACCTCCCCGGGCGACGACGGAGATTCCGGCGGCCCTGCTGGTTATTACGTCATCCATTACGGCGAGAATGCCATCGACCTGCAGAACTTCAATCAGAGCACCAATTTCACCCAGGCTCCCAACCCGGCGGAACCAGGCAACGCCGAAACCGCCCAGATATCGGACCTCGAATCCGATACGCTCTATTACTTCGCCCTCCGTACCGTGGACGACTCCGGGAACTGGGCCCCGCTTTCGAACGTCGTCAGCTTCCAGATACCGGATTATATCGAGCCCGGCACCATAGGTGACCTCACGGCAGAGTACATTGCCGACGAAGGCGAGATAGAACTTACATGGACCGCTCCGGGAGACGATGATGATGAGGGCCAGGTGGAAGAGTATTCCGTGGCGTTCTCCGATGCGAACATCGTGGATTTTCCGTCCGCCACGAAGATCACCGCAGGGGTTCCGACCCCGCAGACGCAGGGCTCTGCCGAGACCATGAGGATAGACATCAACTCCACGCAGGGAATGGAATACGATAACACGTATTACTTCGCGGTGATCGCCGAGGACGACGGCGCCAATACTGGCGGTCTGTCCAACGTACCCTCCGTGGAACTCCCGGATATCGCACCTCCGGCGGCAGTGGTGCTCACGGCCGAACCGGGCGAGGATGACGGCGAGATCGACCTGTCATGGGAGGCTCCCGGAGACGACGGGAGCACCGGAACGGTGGATTCATACGAGATACGTTATTCTACTGCTACCATTTCGGAGGAGAACTACGAGGACGCTCAGGAGCTTTCGGGTCTTCCAAGCCCCAAGGCGGCCGGCTCGGATGAGGAGCATACCGTGGACGATCTGACGGGAGGCCTCACCTACTACTTCGTGCTGCGTTCCTTCGACGATGCCATGAATCCCTCCGCATTATCCAACGTCGCCTCGGCAGTGGCGACAGATGCCACCGCACCTGCGAAGATAACCAACGTTGCCCTTTCGGACACCCCGGATGACAACGGCGGATCATTGACGCTGACGTGGACGAAATCCGATGTATCCGATTTCGCAATGTACCGTATCTATCTCTCCACATCCAAGGTGACCGAGGATGACGAGGACCTTCTCATAGAGGAGATCGATGACATAAACACTACCATCTACAACATCACCGGGATAACGCGCGGCTCCCTCGAGGATGGCAAGGATTACTTTGGAGGCGTTCTGGCAGTTGACCTATCCGGAAATGTCGGACCCATTGGTTCCTCGGGAAAGGCATCCCCCGAGGACGATATGGGCCCGGAACTGCTCTACTACCATCCCAACAAGAATGATCTCAAACTGGAAGCCGGCAGCGAGCAGAGGTTCAACGTCACCGTAGACTTCCACGGGGACGATTCCCAGGATATCATATGGTACGTCGATGGAGATCCGGAAGGAGGAGCTTCAAGTGCCAGCTTCGACTATGACGTTCCCGAGGAGATCGGCGAGACCCACACCGTAACGGTGGAGTTGGACGACGGCACCGCCACGGTGGATCATACGTGGGATATCGAGATAGTGGGGGAGGGCCAAGGCGACGTGGGTGATGACGATGACGACGACGACGATGATGATGATGATGATGACACCAGCGATGACGATGATGATGACGATACCGGTGACGACGATGATGACGATGATACGGGAGACGACGATGAGGACGATGATGATGACCAGACCGGTGCCGACGACTAGGAGCAATGGGAAGACGAGCCCGATGCGGACTTGGATGGTCTTCCGGACTGGTGGGAAAAGAAGCACGAGGTGGATGATCCCCGGGCGGACCCGGACAAGGATGGTTATTCCAATCTGCAGGAATATGTCAAGAAGACCGATCCCAACGAGAGCGATAAAAAACCCACCACCGGAGGTTCGGGCGGAAGCGGCGATACCGATAAGAAGGGCACGACCAGCTGGTACTGGTGGTTGATAATCGCAGGCGGCTTTTTCCTGATACTCCTTATTATCGTCCTTGTTCTGATAATCGTGAGGAAGGGCAAAAAGGGAGATGACCCGGACGAAGACGAATTTGCGGAGCCGAAACCCGTGGACCTGCGTGAAGTCATGGAGACCGAGGAGTATGGCAGGGTAGATAGGCCGGAAGACGCGGCACCGGCTCCCAGGATCGTCTCCGACTCACTGGACGACGATGTGTATCGCGAGGATGATATGGAGATAAGCGTGGAGGAGGATGGCATAGAGTCGTTCTTCTCGACCATGGAAGAAGAACCCCGCGAGTCTTTCTTTTCACAGGGGTCGGACGAAGGACAGGGCATCTTTGCCAGCATGGGTGCATCGGAAGAGACCTCCACCGACCTCGTTCCGCTGACCAGGGATATACTTCCCGAGAAGACCCGCAAGGAGGAGAAGACGCTGTCCCTTGATTCCCTGTTCGCCCCGATATTCGACGAGGAGGAAATGGTGGACCATGACGAGGAGGTCATAGCCGATCTCGAACCGGTATCGTCCGGCGAGTTCGCGGACAGCTTCCTGGATGACCTTCTCACCCTCACACCCGCCGACGATTCGGACTCCGAGCCGCTCCTAGCGGAGAGGGAGGCGGTACTTCACGACGAGGAAGATACATCCGATGCGGATGAGCCTCTGGTGGAGGTGGAATGTTACAACTGCTCCACATCCATTCCCATATTCACGAATGAGCGGCCGCTTATAATCACATGTCCCAGCTGTGGGATACAGGGAGAGATAGAATAGACGAAAAAAAGGATGTATCGACCGTGTCTGAGGAATTTGAATGTCAGGAAGGCAGGTGCCGTTGCGGGCATCCCGAGAGGATCGTGATCTCTCTGGGCGGGTCCATAATCGTCCCGAGAGATGGCGACGTCAGCCTTATCGAGGGGATCGCAGCCTTGCTCCTGAGGTACGTCGATCGCTATAAGTTCTACCTTGTCGTGGGAGGCGGAAGGACGGCCAGGGAGTATATCGGCCACGGAAGACAGCTGGGTGCCGACGAGTCGTTCCTGGACGAGCTGGGTATCGCATCGAGCCGCATCAATGCCATGCTGATGATATCCGCCCTCGGGGAATTCGCAGCCCCCGAGGTCCCCCGGGATTTCGATCGGGCCCTGGAACTGTCAAAGTGCTTCGATATGGTGGTAATGGGAGGTACTCATCCGGGCCACACCACCGACGCCGTGGCCGCCATGCTCTGTGAGAGATGCAGGGGAGTACGTTTTATAAACGCCACCACCGTGGACGGCATTTATGACCGTGATCCGGCCAAGCACCCGGGAGCGAAAAGACTGTCGCGCGTAGATACCTCGACCCTCCTGGGGATGATGGTTGGGACCTCCGCCTGCGCGGGACCCAACGTGGTGATCGATCCCACCGCCGTCAGAATAATGGCACGCTCGGGGATAGGGGGTTTCGTGGTGGACGGAAGGGATCTCGCCGAGCTCGAAAAGGCGATCAAGGGCGAACCGGTCGAGGGCACCATTATAGATGTTTGATCATAAATTCGAGACCTGTGAGGAATGATATATTGGCCAGAAAGATGGGAACCGGGAAGCTCATGAAGGACGAGAGCGACATCATCAGGGAGATGGTGGAGAAGAAGAAGGCGGGCAGGAAGGGGGGCAAGGGTAGAAAGGGAAAGGGAGATGGAAAGAAAAAGAGCGAGACGCTCCCTCAGCACAAGCACTGCATAGTTTGCTACCGTGCGATATCCCTGGATAAGAATTACTGTTCTACGGAGTGCGAGGATACGCATCAGACCAAGATCAAGAAACAGAAGAGGATGATGTATATGTTGTACGGCCTGATGGCCATTCTCTTCGTTGGAGTATTCCTGTTCTCAAGATGAGGTGACGAGAGCCCGTATCCGGATTCCGATGCGCCAGCCCGGTGATTGTCTTGCATGGTACCGCCACTCGCCGCAGGTTTTTCAGCACCGTTTGCGTCGGAGGTACATTCGATATTTTCCACGACGGTCACAGGAAACTGCTATCGACGGCAGCGGAGGCCAGCGGGGATGGCGGTCTGCTCCTGGTGGGCGTTACTTCCGATGAATTTGCTTGCTCGACCAGGGACCGGGATGTGAGACCCTACGAGAAGCGTGTTCGTTCGGTGAGGGAATACCTCGAAGGGACGGATTGTTCATTCCGCATCGTGCAGCTGCACGACAGTGCGGGCCCGGCGGCGACCGATGCCGGAATAAAGGTGATTGTGGTTTCCGGGGAGACCCGGCCCGGCGCCGAATCGATCAACGCCGCGAGGAGGACAGCAGGCCTTTCACCCCTCCGTATCGTGACCGTCGATATGGTCCTGGACGGGGATGGGACGCCCATCAGTTCGAGTCGTATGGCGGAACAGGCACGGTTGAGATGATGGATGCCGGCAGGTTCCCGTTTTTGTTTTCACAAAGGCAGAGTGACGAAAAAAGGTTTTTAAGAAATCAGCAGGATTAACGTCAACATCATAACCTTACCGGAGGGTGAAAATGGCCAGGAAGAAATCCAAGGTGAAGGACAAGGACAACGGAATGAAGAAAGGAACGGAAAATGGTGCGGCGGAGAATGAGGAGGAAAGGGGCGAGCTTTCCATCGAGACGGAGGACCTCTTTCCCATCATCAAGAAATGGCTCTATTCGGAGAAGGACATATTCCTTCGAGAGATCGTGGCCAACGCGCAGGATGCCATAAAGAAGCTGGAGAAGATCATCAGCTTCGGCGATTACTCGGGGACAGTGGAGCCGCTCATCAGCATCAGCACGGACCGGGAGAAGGGTACGCTCACGGTGAGCGACAACGGCCTCGGAATGACCGCGGAGGAGATAAAGAGATACATCAACCAGATCGCCTTTTCCGGCATAAGGGATTTCGTGGACCGATACAGGGAGAAGGACGAGAAGGACCAGATAATCGGTTTCTTCGGCGTTGGTTTCTATTCTGCATTCATGGTCTCGGAGAAGGTCGAGATAATCACGAGGTCCTACCGGGAGGGAGCAACGGCGGTGAAGTGGAGCTGTTCCGGCACCCCTGAATACACGCTCGCCGATACCGAGAGGGCGGAGGTGGGAACGGACGTCGTGCTGTATATCGACGGTGATAACAGGGATTTTCTCAAGGAGCGGGAACTGAAAAAGATACTGCACAAGCACTGTCAGTTCCTGCCGGTTCCCATAACGCTCAACGACGAGCAGGTGAACGACCCCGAACCCATCTGGAAGAGGTCCCCGTCCTCGGTGAGCGACGAGGAGTACCGGGAGTTCTACGGGAAGCTCTACAGTACCATGGAAACCCCTCTCTTCTGGATACATCTCAACGTGGATTATCCCTTCGACCTTCGCGCCGTCCTGTACTTCCCCCGGCTCAAGAGGGAAATGGAGTCCCCCCAGCAGCAGATCTCCATCTTCTGCAACCAGATGTTCGTCACCGATCACTCGAAGGAACTGGTGCCGGAGTTCCTTACGCTCCTGCAGGGTGCCGTGGACTCGCCGGACATTCCCCTGAACATATCCCGTTCCATGCTGCAGCGGGATCCCACGGTGGTGAAGATAGGCAAGCTCATCACAAAGGAGGTGGCCGGACGCATCAATTCCATGTACGAGAAGGAGAGGGAGCGTTACGAGGAGATATGGGAGGAGATCTCCCCTATCATCAAGTACGGCTCCATGCAGGATGAGGGCTTCTCGGAGAAGATATCCGGTTCGGTCATCTTCGAGACGACGCGGGGTGGGCACACCACCGTGCAGGAGTACGTGGAGAGGAACGGGGAGAATACGGATAACACCATCTTCTACGCTGCCGACAAGGTGGACCAGGCGGCCTATCTGGAGCTCATCCTGGAGAATGACCTCGAGGCGCTCATCATGGGTTCCATGCTGGACGCGCATTACATACAGTTCCTGGAGAGCAAGGACCCCGAACTGCACTTTATGCGTGTGGACTCCGATATCAGCCGCTTTCTCCAGGAGGACGAGGGCGGTGGGGACAAGGGCGACGAGGATGAGGAAGACGGAGAGGGAACGAAGAAGGGCAGGGAAGGCCGGGGAGACGCGGATAGCGCCGAGGACGACAGGATAGAGGAGCTGTTCAAGAAGTACCTGGAAAAGGAGAACCTGCTTGTCCAGGTAGAGGCTCTGAAGACCGAGAAGATCCCGGGAATGCTGGTCATCGAGGAGCATATGCGCCGTTTCGAGGACATGTCGAAGCTGTTCAAGACGCAGAACATACCCATTCACGTCGGGCATGCCCTGGTGGTGAACAAGAACAGCCCCATTATCGCCAATCTCCTGAAGCTCTATCGGGGGCGGAAGAAGGCTCGGGAGGAGAAGATGCGAATGCTATGCCGGCATGTGTACGACCTGGCGCTCCTGTCACAGGGCAAGCTGAAGGGCGATGAGCTAATGGCCTTCGTGAAGCGTTCGGGTGAGGTCCTCCGTGATTACAGCTCTTGATGTTGATCTGCGTACCGTAAATTCCGCTTCAGCCCCTACGAAGGGTGATAACCCGATACAACCATGTTCCATTAGGTAGCGCGGGTCTGGTAGCCGGGGGGAGGAGTTGGGGTGGTGTAGGCGCATACAGACCCGCAACCAAAAAAATGAGATGCGCAACAATATGTGAGGGCCGGTTTCCCGGCCCCATGGGTCGGCATTTGCCGACCCTTGATGTAAAGATTATTTTAGGGCTCTAGCGAGGGCGGCCAATGCCTGCCGGCCGCCCGTAGGTTCATTAACCGAGGGATCAGGTGTGACCGAAGGTTACACCGGAGTGGAACGGGAGCCGCCCTCAATACACTCTACTACATGGATCGTATCGGATATCCCGAAAACGAAAAAGTCCGGTTTTTAACAATGATCACCTCATGAAAATCCATAATGTGCGGCGAGATAGCGACCTCAATGGGTGGACAAATATATATAACCCGGATTGGGATGGTCGGTTCATGCGCCTTCGCCAAGCCGGATCGTACCTCCTCGTTCTATCGCTTATCTGCGTTTTTCTGGTCCTGTCGGTAGCGGCCTTCTGGGGCATGCGGGAGTGGACCGGAAGCAATGACGGGAATGCGGATTATCTGCCCGACCAGGCCCCGGGGTATTTTGCGGCGGAGAACGCGACCCCGATCCCATTCGATGATGGTTCTGCCCCTTCGTCGAATGATCATGATACAGGTGCATATGCCGATCCGTATACACCGGAAGAGGTGAAGGGCGCCGCTGATTCAAAGATACTGGGGATCGAGCGGGACAAGCTCTGGATACCCTTCGTTCTCATCTTCGGGATACTCCTCATGTTCACCACCGTCATAATGAAGTTACATTATGACAGGAAGAAAAAGGCCAATGACCAGAACGGCGAGGAAGATCCCTTCGAGCGGGAATTCAAGATGTACACCGAATATGGCGGCAAGATGCTGATCAGCAAGAAGGTGGAGCAGGAGGCGGCGAGAATGGAGGGCTTTCTCAAAAGGCACATGGGAGAATACAATCTCTTCCTGAGGACGTTTCATAAAAACAGGGAGAAGTAATTGCTCTCAGTCTCGCTGTCCAGTTCCCGGCAGCCGAATTAATTCGCCGAGCGACGGTTGATACAAATCGCATGTTGTGACAAAAATTTTAAAATGCCCGAGGGCCATGCTATACGTCAGGGTGATGCATATTGCGCTCCAGGCGTATGGTTTCGATAGTACTGATTCTAACGTTGGTATGCAGTGGTTTTCTAGTCTTTTCCACTTGGAACAGTGAGGATCGGCTTGAAGGGTCCGTCCGGTCCAGGGAAAACGAACCCCGTTGGGAGAACGTGGAAACGAGGTTCGCGGGAGGCGACGGGTCGGAGGGGAATCCTTACCAGATATCGAATGTGACACAGCTCCAGGACATGAGCCTCAATCTGAGTGCTCACTATGTCCTGATCAACGATATCGATGCCAATGAGACGAACGGATGGAATGAGGGAGCAGGGTTTGAACCCATTGGCCGTCACGAATGGGGGGGGGCTCCTTTCCATGGAACTCCTTTTACTGGTAAATTGAATGGGAGAGGCTACAAGATTTCTGGTCTATTCATAGATCGACGAACTAACTATTTTCAAGGTTTATTTGGTAAGCTGTATACCGGTGCTCTAATATGCAATGTCAGTCTACGTGAAGTAGATATCAATAGTAAAGATTACGTTGGTGGGTTTGCAGGAGAGATATATGGAGCCACGATGGAGAATTGCTCTGTAACGGGAATTATCAAAGGTCATAATGGATGTATGAAGGGGGGGGGGACTTGTTGGAAAAATGGGCCATGGCACCATGAAATTCTGTTTTTCGTCCGCAATTGTAAAACATTTTGCACCAGGGGGTAATGATATGGGAGGATTGATCGGTTCAAACGGTGGTAGGATCATAAAATGCTATGCTACGGGCGAGGTAATTGGAGGCGAAAGAGTCGGGGGACTCGTGGGTTCGAATTCTGGTGGAGTGATAGAATGTTATGCGACCGGTTCGGTAACAGGAGGGAACGATGTTGGTGGGCTTGTGGGACGTAACACTGCGTCAATTTATTATTGTTTCGCAACCGGTCTCGTAACGGGTCGTAGCTGGGAATCAGGTGGACTCGTAGGAGAGTCCGGCATGGGAAGGATTATGAACTGTTACGCTACCGGTGACGTACAAGGATGTAAGAGGGTGGGCGGTATCGTGGGGGCTATTACCAATACCCGAGTGTCGGAATGCTACTCCACGGGAAATGTATCGGGAGAGGAAGATATAGGTGGATTAATCGGAATGTATATAGATGGAAACAATTTAAAGAATAACTTCTGGGATATGGAAACCTCCGGCAGGCCAACGAGTATCGGTGCTACCGGTATGACCACGGCACAGATGACAAGGGAGCAAACATTCACCAGTGCGGGCTGGAATTTTACGTCAGTGTGGATCATTACCGAAAGATATTCATATCCATACTTCCGGATGATAGATTATCATGTAAATATTACCACGTCCAATTTCGAAATATTTCGTGAGGATCTGCATTATCATTTGGAATACAACATGATAACCAATTTACCGGTTAATTCGATCCTTCCATGGGATTTGGAAACCAATGCTAGCGATTGGTTGGCGATAGATCAATACGGGATCCTTGAAGCTACTCCTTCGAATGAAGATGTAGGGTTATACTGGGCCAATATCTCATTAGCTTTTAATGACGATATCCTCGATTATACTTTCTTTAAGCTTATAGTTCTAAATACCAACGATCCCCCTGTGATTACATCACTCTCAGTCACCAGAATCGATGAAGATATACTTTACATCAAGAATTTCAAGGCCATCGACGAGGATCCGACCGAAGATATATTAACCTGGTCGTTCGAATCCAATGCTTCTTTTTTGACGATGAATAGTTCCAACGGGACCCTGTACGGCATTCCATCCAATTCCGATGTAGGGGTCTGGTGGGTGAACGTGATTGTCGATGATGGCAATTATGGAACAGATTCGCTTTATTTCACTTTAACCGTCATCAACAAAAACGATGCACCTAAAATCGTCACGTCTCCGAATGAGACAGCATACGAAGATATCTTCTATTATGTAGAATATAAAGCAATAGATATTGATCCTACACAGGATCAGCTTCGATGGTCATTAACAACCAATGCTTCCTTTTTAACGATCGATGTCAAAACGGGTATTCTATCCGGGATTCCAACCAATTCTGACGTAGGGGAATGGAAGGTAATAGTATCAGTGAAAGATGGGCTGGGAGGGATCGATTCTATAAACCATACACTCCGAGTATTCAATACGAATGATGTTCCAGAGACCAATTCAACCCCGTCAGATATCAAAATCGATGAAGATACGTCTTTTTCAGGTATTCGATTGAATGATTGGTTCAAGGATATCGATTCGGACCTGTTGTTCTTTTCATCGGTATCCAGTAAGAACATTACGATAGAGATATTTCCCGATTCCAGTGTTCGATTTACTCCAATAAAGGATTGGTGTGGCAAAGAAACCATCACATTTTATGCAAATGATTCCATAAAATCTGTATGTGATAATATAACGATAACCGTATCCCCTGTGAATGATGCTCCGACGAATGCCACCATATCATTTGCTGATTTCGATTATTATGAAGGAAAAACCCAATTCGCCAGAGCAAATGCCACGGACGTAGACTTGATATATGGTGACAGTTTAAGTTATTGCTGGTTTTTCAACACCACTGATAGGGTACTGAAAGGAAAGGAAGTGGATCTATCCCTCCCTGCTGGAAGACATCGAATTACTCTCGTTGTTGTAGATTTGAAAGGCGCTTCTTTAGAGATAAAAGAGAATATCACAGTATTATACCCACGTGAGCAGGACACAACAGACCTTCCGGAGCAGCCGGACGATGACACAACAGAGGATACCGGCGATGGAAACGATACAAACGACGACACCAGAACCACCATGATGGTTTTTACCGGTATTGGCGCTGTTTTGGTCGTATTCGTTGCTATAATCCTGGCGGTTGTACTGATCGTTAGGAAGCGGACGGGAAAGAAGAACGGGCGAGTTGACAGCCTTTCAGTGAAGAGCGAGGAAACGGCAGCAAGACAGGAAGCGGTGTCCGCTATAGGCGATGTTAATGAACCGGGAATAGATCCCGAACCGAGATGCGTACCGGAACCGGAAACATCCGGCCATCAAGTATTCTATCCGTCATCTTCGTCCATTCTCCATGCATCCGACTCACCATCACCATCATCATCCGTTCCCCCGTTTTCCAATCCATCGCAGCCCGTCTCCCCGCCGCCTTCGAACAAGATAGATACAACGGTCAGAGAATCCCCGGGAACGGTTCCTGAACGACCCACAACAATATCGGAAGCCCTGCCCACGGTCCAGACCACTCAGGATTCACCGCGATCTGCCTGGGAGCTTGCGCCGGGGGTAACCGATGGCAAGAACGAGTTCACTAAATTGGATCAAAGGGGCGAAGAAAAACCGGAACTGCCCGAGACCGAAAGCGTCCAACATTCTGCACTGTCTGCTTGGAATATTGCGCCGGGGGCAACCGATTGCGTACCTGAACCTGCCGTCCCTGCTCCGGTCGAACCACAACATCCCGCCTGCCCCCTCTGCGGCCTGCCGGGCACCTACTACCCCGAACACGGGGCGTACTGGTGCGGGACCTGCCAGCAGTGGCTTCAATGAACGGTTTCATTCCCCCTTCTTCCCGGTCTTCCCCTCTCCCCTCTTCTTTGTCACTTCCCCCTTTCCCTTCTCCCCGTACCCGAGCTGTGACAGCACCCCTTCTATGACATGAAGCTGGATAGTATAATCCTTCTTTAGCGTCTCGTACGTCCTCTCCGAGAGAAGTCCATCCGAGTGTTGCTCCTCGATATCCGTCAGGAACCGGGTGGTCTCCAGGTGCTTATCCCTCATGTTGCGCAGGGTCTCTTCCTTCCGTTTGGCCGCCATCTCCGGGGGAACCCAGACACCGCTGGGAGGCTGCATGAACTGGTTCAGCGGGGCCACCTTTCGTATCCGCAGCCGGTTCAGGAATATGGCGATGGCGAGGGTGATTATTGCCAGCGCCACGGCAGGCAGCAGACAGAAGAATACGGGCTGGTTCTTCTCGACGATGCGATGGTAGTATCTGTATCCGATAATACCTCCCAGTATGGATAACATCGAGATAGCGAAGAAAATGACGGTGAGCAGGGCCGAGGGTTTCCGTATCCCCCCTCCAGCAGTGCCCCGATCAACTTCCCCTGAAGGTATCTTTCGAGCGCACAAATCTCAGAACCCCTATATCCTCTTCAGAGCTTCCATCAGCTCCGATGCGCTGTCCTTGGCCAGGTCGATGGCCCTCTGGTAATCTCCGTCCCTGAGGTTGTTCCTGGCATCCTCCAGCAGCTCCTCCGCCGAGCTGGAATCGGTCCCGATGGCCTTGGCGTCGGCGAGCTTGGCCCAGGTCAGCCTTAAAAGGCGGATGGACTCATCATGCTGTTTGGTCAGGTTCTCTATGGAGTCGATCACCCCGTCCGCCTGCTTCTGGGCCTCGTCGTAATCTCCCTCGTCCATGTGTCGCCCGATCTCCTTGAAGGTCCTGATGACGCTGCGGACGTTGGTCCCCCTCTGTCTTGCCTCCGTCATCCTGTTCTGGGCGATGCCGATGAGCTCCATGAGATAATCGAACTTCTGCTCCACCACCTCCGCCTCCCGTATGCATTTCTTGGCGAGCTCGGTTGCCTTCTCGAAATCGTTCCTGTCCAGAAGCGGAACCAGGTCGTTGAACATCTCTTCCGCCCTCTTCAGCACGGCCCCTCTCCCCTTCAGGTTGAACAGCATCTCCTGTGCCTTCTGCAGGAAGTCCGCCGTCTTCCGGTATCCCGAGCTGATGGCCTCGGCGGCCTCCTGGGAAAGCCTGATGTTCTCCTCGGCCCCCTCGAGATCGTTCTGGTCGAGGGATTCCTTGATGAGCCTGAAGTAGTTCATGGGCTCGTCGACCGTGGCTCCCAGGTTCCTTGCGATATTTATCTTCGACTGGGCAACCTGGATCGCCCCCAGCATCCTCTGGAAGCTCTTCTTCAGGGCCCGGGATTCCTCGAGGCATTCCTGGGCCAGCTCCAATCCCTCCCCGAACCTGCCGTCGTCCATGGCCTCGTAGCTGCTCTCCGTCTTTGCCTCTATGGCGCTGACGTCGCCGCCCATGCTCCTCACGCTGTCCACGAGGTCGTTCACTTCCCGTATGAGAGTGTTGGCCGTGATGAAATCCTCGAGACTCTGCTGCGACAGGGTGGCGCATTCCTCCCCCAGCGTACGGGCCTTTTCGAGGTCCCTTCCCTCGAATGAGGCGGTGAGCTCTCCGAAGAGTTCCTCGACCCTCCCCGTATTGCAGTCGTAATCGGACATCTTCGAGATGTAGTACTGTGACCTCTGGATCAGGGTTATTACCGGGGGATAGGCCTCCATCAGCTCCTCCATCTCCGTCGAAAGTGGTTTGAGCTGCTCGCGGGCCTTTTCGTCATCCTCCGAGGCAAGCTCGTCTATCCCCTCCAGGCTCTCCTCGTAACCGGACACGTCCATTCCGACGTCCTTGAGCTCCTCCAGGTTCTCCCGGATCCTGTAGATGATCCTCCGGATCGCTCCGATCCTCTCGACGTCCCCCGCCATCCTCCTGCACTTCGCTATGATCTCCTTTACCGCCTCGTATTCCCCGTCCTCCAGTTTCTCCCTTGCGCTGAGCATTATGCTGTGCGTCTCCAGTATATCGAATCCGTCGCTGGACATCCCCTCGAGCTCCGCTCGAAGGCCGGCGAGATCCTCTATGCATCTATCGTATTCGATTGCTTCCCGGGCCGCCCTCAGGGTCTCCTTGACCTCCTCGATGGCGCTGAAGAAATTGCCTTCCTCGGCCAGGGCCTGGCTCCCGACGATGGTCTCCTGGAACGCCACCAGTTCCAGTTCCCTCTCCTGCGCCTCTATCATCGTCTCCTTCAATCGGTCCATGAGAATGGAATAATATGCGGGATAAAGTGGTTCTCGTGCCTCATTGGCCCTGTTGAGGGCCGAATCGAAATCCTTTGCCTCGAGGGACCGGAAGGCTCCTTCGATGATCTCCTCGGGTTCGGTCACATCCTCCCCGGTCTCCCTTACCTCGTCCATGATCCCCTTCACCGATTCGATCTCCCTCCTCGTGAGCTCCTCCCTGTGCTCCGATCTCTTCCGATTACCCACCTCCTCCACCTGTTCCAGGGCTTTCCGGAGTTCGGAGTACCTCTGCTCGTGCAGGAGTTCCCTGGTGGCCTCCAGCATCTCGATGGGAGTTGAAACGTCCACGCCCTCGATCATGAGGGCTGCAATATCCTTCCGCGTTCCGAGAATGGCCAGAAGGCAATCATCGTATTCCCTCCATACGTTCGAGGATTCCGTTATCTTCTCGATGATCTCCTCGATTCCCTCGTATTCCTCGGTATTGTATTTCGTGCCCAGGAGCTCGTACAGTTCCCAGGTATCGCCGATGTCCACTCCGCGATCCTCCAGCTGTGAAAGGTGGTTCTGGAGGTTGATTATCTGACCTCTGATCTCATCTCTTCGCCTGTCGAGGTCCTGGAGCTTATCCTCTATGCCGATCCTCAATTTCCCCGCGCTCTCGAGCACACTTTCGAATTCTTTCTTCTTGAAAAGTTCCTTGAGTTCTCCATATCTTTTTTTCTCGTCGTCTATGGGGATGCGTTTCTTCGCTTCCGTTATGACTTCTTTCATATCGGAGATGGCCTTTCTCGCCTCTTTCCTGATGTCTTCCTCCGTTCTCTCCTCTCTGGCCGCGATCTCCTCGGTGATGGCTTCCTCTTCAATGACCTCTCCTTCACCGGCATCGTCCTCCTTGATGCTCTCCATAACCGATTCTATAATCTCGGCGCTTCCCTCTTCCTCCTCACCCTGTTCTTCATTCATCGGTTTGATCTCAACGATGTCCTCGCTGCTCTCCCCTTCCTCATCGGAGGCAGCATCCTTTTCCCCGGTCCCTTCCTCGGTTCCCTCTTCAGTCCCTTCCTCCACCTCTTCGGCCGCATCCTCCTTTTCCTTCTCCTCCATTTCCCTATCCTTCTCTTCTTTCGACTCCTCCTCCGTCTGTTCCGTTCCTTCGTCCTCGTCCGTGGTCCGGGCCTCTTCCGCCTTTTCTTCCTTTAGGGTGACTTCCCCGGCATCTTCTTCTTCCCCGCCCTCTGCCGTTCCCGCTTCCTCATCCTCTCCGGTCTCCTCTCCACCGCTCTCTTCTTCCCCTTTCTCTCTCGTTTCATCCTGATCTTTCTCTACCGCTGCTTCGTCCTTTGTCTTCTTCCACTTGCCTATGTTCTCCATCAGGCTGTTCTTACCCTCCCCCGCCAGTATCTTTGCCTGTTTGATCATGTTCTTTTCCAGTGCCTCGCGGGCTTTCGAGATGAACTCCTTTGCATCCTCCACATCGACCCCCTTTTCCTCCGCGGAAAGTATCTTCTTCTCCATGACATCGAGAACGGTCTCGAGCTTCTTTTTAGCCTTGGCGAGCTTTGGATTCCCCTTATTCTTGGCCCTTTTCTTGGTCATAACGAACTCCCCGCTAGGATATTGCCCCCATTGAGAATGATCTATTACGGTTGTACCTTTCGGTATTACGTAGGCATGAATTCATCGAATTCAGACAGCGAACAAGAACGCCTATAAGTATGTTTTTATTTAATATCTTTCCTACCTGTAGTTTCCACGGGGCAATGTTTTCGCTGCTTTCGAGGTGATCTTTCGATGTACTGTTCCCCGCACATTTTTTACAGAACGATCTCGATTATCTTCGCCGCCCCGACGTACGTCCCCACCACGGACCCGACGTTGGCAAGGGCGGCCACCATGAGCACCCTGACCAGGCGGTTGTTGAAGAAATCCCGGAACCTCTCGAAGTTCCCGAGCTCTTCCATGTCCGCCACGGTGGGAACGCGTACGTTTGCCTCCACGATCCCGGCGAACCAACCGGCGGCCAGAAGGGGATTCAGAGATGTAAGAGGAGCTGCGATGAAGGCGGTAAGGACCGAGAGCACGTGTCCTCTGGCCAGAAGCGCTCCCAGGGCGCTGCATATCCCGTTTATCAGGAACCACCATATGAATACATCGCCCACCTTGTCGTACTCTCCCCGATAGAGCAGGAGGGCCACTGCGAAGGCGAACAGAACGGGGACCGCATATCCAAGCACCTTCCCCGCGGATATCCTCCTTTTCTTTGTACGGCTCAGCTCCTCCATATTCCCGGTGTCCTCGGGCCTCTTTATCCTGTTGCTCACACCCTCCAGATGACCGGCACCCAGCACTCCCAGGACCCTTTTCTCTTTCACGCTCCCGGAGTCGACATCGGGCGTGACCGTTTCCCCTCCCGCATCATTTCTGATCCTGCCGCCTTTCTTTCCAGTGCCTTCCCTTTTCAGAACCCGCCGTATCCTCCCGGTTCTCTTCATGGGATTCTCGGTACCATCCCGTAGCGCAGTAAGCTTTAAAGCTATGAATGAATCCCTTTCATCGATGAAGGCCTTCGATATCCCCGGGGCGATCTCCCGGAAGTCCTTTATCATGAGCGTGATGACGTCCTCCCTCATCATCTCCTCGATATCGATCTCGGTCAGCTCCTCTTCATCACCTCCGAAAAGGGCTCCCAATCCGTACCAGAACAGCTTCAGCTTCTCAAAAAAGCCCATTCCCTGCCATCCGCGTTTGAAAGTAACGGTGATGTCGCGGTCGACCAGGGCCACCGGGATGTCCCTTTTCCTGGCCGAGCGAATGGCAGACAGCATCTCGGTCCCGGGCGGTACGTCGTTCTTCATACCCATCCTTCTCTGGATGGTCGCAAGGAATATCTGGACGAGCATCAGCGGTCCCCTGCCGGACCGTATGACGTTATACACCGATGTGCTCTTCCACTTTCTTCCCGTTACAAGAGCAAGGTACCTGTTGCGGTCCAGCTCCACGGCCACTATGTCCGGCCGGAGCTCATCGATGGCCCTTTCGACCTCCGCCACGCTCTCCCTGGATATGTGGGCCGTACCTATGAGAGTAATGTGTCCATCGATGTTCTTGTGCATGAAATACACCGGATCTGGAAACAAACGATTGGGTCATGATATAACGCTAGAAAATAGAACGGGCCTGCATGCAAGAAGCAGATCAACCCATGTCCTTGCCGAAAAGTTTCTTCTCCTGTTCCCTGACCTCGCCCATGGTACGCAGTAACTTGGCTGTATCGGCACCGAGCTCCAGGCGTTTGGCCCTGCCATCCATCTCCTCCATGGTATGAAGTATCTTCTTGGTGAGGATCGAGCTGTCCAGGTTGATGGCATCGACCTTCTCCCTCTCGTTATCGGTGGGAACCCGGGCATTCTCCTTCAACTCGTCGATAAGCATCCTCTTGGCCATGAGCTCCAGTTTCTTCCTCTCGAGGTCGAGTTCTGCCATCCTTACTGCATCCCTCCGGGATTTCCTCTTGCTCCTGGCCCATAATATGATCAACAGGCAGAAAACGAGGCCAAGGCCTATGAGAATCCAGAACGATATCGATGTGTATATCTTGTCCTGTAACAATCCCGTTGAGTTCATGGTCTCTAGCATCCTATAAGCATTGATGTCCCGTTTTTTTATATATAGTTTGCTCCTAGATATATAAGGGATACATGAGGTCTGACTTCGTGAATAAATGATGCTGAAAACCCATGTCCCCATGGCATCTCCCGCCTGTGTGCGATCGCAGCATGGTCCACAATCGTCTGGATGGAGTCTTCAAAACCCAGGACGAGCGAAATATCCGGGATAGTACATGAGACCTGAATGCCCTTGAAATTATTTATCGATAACCGATGTCCAGAATAATACAGCACTATTGACGATCCCTGTCCCGGTTCTCCTTGGCGATATTGAATACCATCTCGGTGGCCGCTTCCGGGTCCATGTGGTCATTCTCTATAAGGCACGATATTATCTCATGCTTCTTCTGGCCCTTCGTGAGCATCTTAAGTATCCTGTTCTCCAGGAGCTCGTCCTCGGACACTTCGCATGAACTCTCATCCAGAAGCCCCATCTTCCGAAGCAGCCACATGGAGCCCAGTATTACGGCCTGAAGAGCGTCATTGAACTCCTTCTTGTTTAGGTATTCAAGATCGACCTCGGTCCTGACGGCCACGGTATCCATCTCGCCCATGAGATAGTACTTGGCGAAGAGGTCCTTGTTGTTCTGAATAAGAAGGTCGTGGAAAATATCCCGCTGGTCCTTGACGTCCCAATTCGCGGTCTCGAGGTTCGAGTACACGCTGATGTGGGCGAACTCCCTGTTGACGTAGACCCCTATCTCGAAGGGAAGGTTCTCGTTGGAAACGGCAAATCGTGTAGCCTCCCCGTTGAGATCGGACATGTTCCATTTCTCATCGATGATGAGATCGCTCTCGGGTTCCTCCTGTTCGAACCATCCCTTGATCGTCTCCAACCAGGACAATTGACCACCCTGACGATAGTATCTTTTTCAATTGGAAATGGGAGATATCCCCACCCGAAGGGGGGACGGAGTTCTACTGCTAACAACTCCCCCTTTAATATCTTTGTGGTAATGTTTTACAGGCGGCATAATGTTACTAAAACCCATATTCCTTATAAAAACCCGTTTTATCGCTGACATTTGTTCGCTCTTAATTACCATGAATACGAATATTGGGAGGACATCATTGTTGATGGAAAGAACGGGGCCGCATGGAAAAAACTGGAATTGGCACGTCTCATCACATGACCTTGGCGAAAAGGAGCGGTGGCGGCAAAGTATTTATATCTGTTTTTATCAGGATCAAAAGGACTACCGGGAAGACCATCCTATCGGTCTTTATTATCCACGGTGGCTGCCGATGGTCTCGTCCCGTTCATCACTGCTCCCGCGACCCCGGCGGCATCTCCGTCTTCAAACGCTTCATGGCCTCTGCGAACCCTTCCATAAAACCTCTCCTGAACTCCTCCCCGTCCATACCCTCGATATCTGCCACCATCTCCGGAGACATATCGGGCGATACTGTAGAATGATGTTGAGCATTATTGATAGGATCCGGCGTCCCCTTATTATCCGGGACGGCCCGAGGAATGTCCTTCATCTCTTTGGATCCGGATATAAGATCCGCCCCATCTGTTTCATCTTTATCTCCACTCTCCTCGGCAACCGTATCATCAACCTCCCCTGTCTCATCCTTCACTCCGCTCTCCGCTGAATCCGTGTCATTCACCCCCCCTTCCGCCGTTGCGGCGTCATCTTCAACCTCCTCTTTCCCCAGAGCCCCGTTCGAACCGCTTCCCGCTTCCACGACCGACCCGGTGGGACCCATCCGCCCTTCCTCCTTCGTATCATAGGGGTCTGTCATCTCTTCTTCAGCCTTTCCGGTCTCCCCTTCCATGTCCGCATCGCCGGGGGTCCCATCCTCCGACGCCATGGATGTGTGGGGAGAAACCCTGCTGATCTTTCGCATTATCCTGATCTTTCTCACCTTGGGCTCCGCGTAGATATCCCGGCGATAGGGTTCCACGATCCGCATGGTAGCGGGCGGCCTATCCGTTTCCCCGAACTCGAATGGCCGTTCCTCTTCCTCATCCCGCGTTCGAAAGAGATTTTCCGAGACAGTTCCGAAGAGACCGTCCACCACTTCCTCGGATCGTCCGTTCTTCAGGGCCTTTTTTTTCTTGATCCGCCTGAAGATGAGGTCGGCCAGAACGGCAATGACGATGATGATGACGATCCCGGCCCCGCAGAGTATCGTATCGAGATATTCCATGTCGCCGCCAGCCCCGGAGCCCGGGATGACCCCGTCGTCATCGTCCGGCTCTTCCTTTTGACGTTTCTCCACGAACCTGTACGTAACATCGGAATGTGAATTTCCCGCCTCGTCCCTCACGGTCAAGGTGATGGAATACACCCCCGTTTCGAGGAATACGTACTCTGCTTCGCATCCATACAGCGTCATTCGCGCCCCGTGATACGGGAAGGACCACGTGTAGTTGGCGATCCCCACGTTGTCGGAGCTGAGGCTCCCGTTGAGGATGGCCGCCCTTCCGACCTTCACCGTGCGGTTGGAACCGGCCGCGGCACAGGGATCGGTGATGTCCCTGACGGTAACGTTCACCACGTCGATATCCCAGTTACCCGCCTCGTCCGTGGCGTTCAGAGATACCATGTAGACCCCGGCCGTGGAGAACTTGAATATCATGAGAGGCCCGTGCCGGGTCCAGTTCTTTTCATTGTAGCGGAATTCCCAGGTGAAAGCCGTAACCCCCACATTATCCCGGCTGCCGGAGCCGTCGAGAAAGACGTCCTGAAACTGGTCGATCGTAGCATCCGGTCCCGAATCGGCCGAGGGGGATGTTATATCTCGTACCGTGAGGTTCGTAACTTTCCGTGCGGAGTTGTTGCGGGCATCCCACAACTGGAGCGTGATGATGTATAGGCCCGCCCGGTGAAAGGTGAAGCTGACAGACGGACCTTCCAGTATATGCCCGTCCCCCTCGTACTCGAAGCTCCATTCGTATCCCGTTATCCCTCCATTGTCGGTGCAGTTGCGGGCATCGAAAGCGGCAGTCTCGTGCTGGTCGATGATGATATTCCACGGGAGGACGATGGCGGGAGGCTCGGCATCGAGTACGGTTATGAACACGATGTCCTCATCGGTCCGGCCCCGGGTGTTGGTTATCCGAAGGGTGATCTCGTAGGTACCCATACGGGTGAAAACGAATGACGGCATCGATCCGTTCAGAGTGAAGTTCTCACCACCGTGAACGAAGGTCCACATGTAACTGGCGATGCCCAGGTGATCGAAGCTGCCGGTGCCATCGAAGGTATAGGTTTCGAACTGCTCTATCACCTCGTCGCGGCCGGCATAGGCCGCAGGTCGGGATAGATAATCCGATATGGGATACCGAAGAGGAAAGCGATCGACGGCGCCTTCGTCTCTGATGTGGTAGGCCGTATCCCATATCTTACCCAACGGTTCCGCTTCTGGACAGACTTTCCCGTAATTCGACCAGTAATTACCTTCAGTACCGTTATCCCAGTCATTCTCGCCCTCGTCATCGAAGGCAAGGAGAGCTGAATCGAACGGGGATATTATGTCGTTGTGGTGTATGAGATTGCCCGTGGAGCCGTAGAGGTCTATCCCGTAAACTAAGCTGTCATTGATACTATTGTAGGCGATCTCGTTCTCGCAGGAGTCCAGCAGCCGGAGGGAGCGCTCTTCATGATGCTCGAGGATGTTGTTCGTTATCGTTGCGTACTCCGAATCGGCAAGGACTACGCCGTCCCGGTTTAGTGTCATGGAATTTCGCGAGATATCCGTCCGGCTGCACTCGTTCAGCAATACTGCCAACAGGTTGTTACGGAGGGTGTTTTCCTCGATACGGTCCCCCGTGCACAGGTCGAGCTCGATACCGTTCACAGTGCTGTCATGGACCGTGTTCCGGGATAGGTTGTTGTACATGCAGTTATCCAGAAAGATACCCTTGAGGTTTTCCTCGATGCGGTTTCCCGTGATGTTGTTGAAGTTCGATCTGTCCAGTGCAAGACCGTTTTCCCAACTCCGTCCTATACGGTTGTGGGTGACGTTGTTATGATGAGATAGGCACTGCTTGACGCCGTCCCGGATGTTGTTCTCACATTGGTTTTCCGAGATATTGTTCCAATGGGCATGTTCCAGGTATATCCCGTAATCGCTCCCGCGGCAGGTATTATTATATATGTAATTGTTGAAATGCTCGATCTCCTCCAACTCGGTCCCCGATACCCTGATGCCATATCGTGAGTTGTTGAGGCAAACATTCGCACTCACGTTATTCCCCCCGGAACTGTTGAGGCAGATCCCACCGGAGTCATCGTCATAACCGCGGTTGTTCTCTAGAAGGTTTTCCTCGATGACATTGTCATCCGAATACCTCAGGTAGATCCCGATGCCGTTGTGGCCGATCCTGTTGTTCGATAATCTGTTCTCATCCCCATGATATAGATTAATACCCGAATGATCGTTCTCCCTGCAGGTGTTGTTCAAAACGGTCGTTCGAGAACAGAGATACGAATTTATCCCGAAATAATCGTTATTGTTACACACATTATCCAGTAGCTCGTTCACGTTGGAATAACCAATGTATATACCGATCGTGCCATCATTGCATTCGTTCCCTATACACTGGTTCTGATCGGATGAGCTCAAATAGATACCATAATACTCGTAATATTGGTGTGCCGGATCGCAACTGAAATTGTTGCCAATACACACGTTCGAATCTGACGAGGAGATATATAGTCCGTAATCGTAGTTACCGTAACAAATATTATTCTCCATGATAATATTGTTGGAATAGTATAGGCGCATACCATAATCATTGCAACAGAATGAATTATTGGATATTCTGCAATGTACTGCTTCGGAAATGTAGATGGCGTATCTGTGGTCATGGCAGGTATTGTTGAAATATTCGCAGTTATCCGAGCGGTCAGTATAAATGCCATATGTCCAGCCCCGTGACGATATACACGAATTATTGGCCACCTTTGTATGATCGGAGTAACTGACACTTATGCCGTAATCGTTGTCCCTGCAATCGTTTCCCTCTACCGTACATCCCTCAGAATTGGAGATCCCTATCCCCGAGTACCAGTTCTCATCACAGATGTTAACCAACACCGTGTTCCACGGGGAATAATAGACCGATATCCCATCATCATGGTTCTGGTCACAAATGTTGGAATTGACCGTATTGAACTGCGACTTATAAATGTAGATGCCGTAATCATCGTTGGATTCACATGTATTGTCCCTTATGGAATTTTCATTCGAGTAGTAAAGATAGATGCCGTCGTCGGCGCAGTCATTGCACGTGTTGGAGGCGATCTCGTTTCCGGACGAACCGGAAAGGCTGATGCCTGTGCGTATCTGTGAACAATCGTTGTCGATGAGATGTGAATCACTGCTGTCGCTGACCATTATTCCGACGTTCACGCTTCTCGCCGTGTTCTCCGCCATGACGCTGTCAGCCGAGTTCGAGAGCAATATCCCGTACTCGCCGTTCGTCAACTCGGTATTGTTGATCCTGCAGTTCCGTACACCGTCCAGAAGGATGAGGGCATTGTCCGCAATGTCCCCGCTGTGATTGACCCGAAGGCCCGAGACGTTCACATTGTCTGCCTCGATCCGTATGACCGAACGGGACCCGTTTCCGTCCATAATCGTCCTGTCGGCTCCCTCCCCGATCAGATCGATACTCTTCGATATGACGATACTCTCGTTGTAGGTTCCGGGCAGTACATGGATAGAATCGCCCTCGCTGGCGTTCTCCACGGCGGATGCGATGGTCTCATAATCCCCGCCTCCATGGGGATCCACCGTTATATCGCCCCTTGTGGTATCGAGTGATGTGGGTGGGGAGCATGTGATCTCCGAATGCTCGCTCGTCTCGTACCAACTGGGGTGAAGCGAGACTGAAAGCAATATCGCTACCAGGACAGGATGCCATCTCATTGCGATAACTCCGGGCTAAACGAATAATATAAGATGGTTCGGGTTATTTTATACTTTTCTTGAATAGACATAATATGAAAAAATGTGGGTGCACGCTTCACTCTTGGGCATCAAAGATGCCCCTGATCCTGCCCGCAGGTGTGCGGTCAGGCTACGCAGACCCCTACGGGCTCTGTTGCTCCCTCACATTTACTCCCCTTGGTCGTAAAATGTGCGGATTCCCGCTTCCCTCCGATGCACCTACCGGCGCATCTGCCCCCGCCTTTTATACCTCCTTCGTCGTTATAAAAATGCGGGTGCCGGGATTCGAACCCGAGCGAGAAGCTTGGGAAGCTCCGATCCTACCAGGCTAGATCACACCCGCAGACGAATACGTTCCCGGAAATATCAAATCAGGATATTAAACCTTTCTGCGGCTGTTATCCCAGGTATGTTGAATAGGATGTCTAGAAACACCTGAGCGGATGTTCCCCTTTGATGATGAACACAATTCAGCGGCATCTGTGTTTTCACACGATGCCACGAACATCATCATAAATGCGAAGCTCGACTTTTTGTCGAACTTCGCACTTATGACAATATATTAATTAATATCATGATGGGAATATAATGTCACAAGTGGAACCGGGATGGCCCGGTCCAGGAAATTACTGAGGTTGTATCATGCATCAACGATCCGGTTTGATCATATCGCTCATGATGATTGGCTCTCTACTTCTACCGCTCATGGCGGGCATGTTGTTCGAGATGAATTCGGGACCCGACGCTAGGATCGTCGTGACCGACGGTAGGGAAGACATAAGCGTTTCCCATTCGGATGAAACAAGGGCCCAGGGGGATGACGAGTGGACCATGTTCGGGGGTGATAATGTCAATTCGTTCAACTACCCGGACGAATCCCCGGATACGGATAACGTCCTGTGGGATCAGGGTTTTCCGGCAGACTTTTCCGCTTCTCCCGCCATAGTCGACGGACTTCTCTACATCGGCGGAACGGATTACAAGCTCCACTGCATCGACGGAAGCACCGGGGAGACCGTCTATACTCATCCCTTTCCCTCCGGGATAGTGTCGACACCGTGCATCGACGGTGATATGTTATACGTCGGATGCAGGGATTACAGGCTCCACGCCTTTGACCTTTCTCAAAGGACCGAGGTATGGTCGTTCCTCACGGGTGGAGATGTGGATTCCTCGCCAAAGATAAAGGGTGACAACGTCTACTTCGGTTCACTGGACGGCTACATCTATTCGGTGGACACAGCCACCCACAACCTCACGTGGAAATACTCCCCGGGTGGCGATCACATGATAAAATCATCGCCTGCCATATCGGGCGACAAGCTGGTCGTCGGAAGCTACGAGCTTGGAAATGCAAATGGGAAGATAATGTGCCTCGATACGGACGGTTTCTCGGACGGCAACGACGGATTCGACGGCGAGGGGAACACGACCTCCTCCGATGGTGACGTCATATGGGAATACGACGTGGGTGCAGGGGTGAAGGGTTCCGCGTCAATTATGGGGGACCGGGTATTCGTGGGCAGCGATAACAAGAGAATGTACTGTCTGGACCTCGATGATGGGAGTCTCGTCTGGGATGCCGCCACGGGAAACACCATCGATGCGTGTCCGACACCGGTAGCGGAGACGAACAGCGTGATATTCGGCTCGTGGGACAGCTACCTCTACAACCTCAACGCCAGCACCGGATCCACCATCTGGAAGGCCCAGATGACCGGATACACCAGTGGCGCTGCATTGGTGGCGGAGGGACGTGTTTACGTGGGAGACCTGGATTACAATCTGTACTGTTTCGACCTTCCGGGGAACGGAGACCTGACCACCGATACGATATGGGGACCGGTATCCATGGGCACCCATCAGAGGTGCAGGGCGGGGCCCGTGATCCACAACGGGATACTGTATCAGGCGTGCGAGAACGGGGACGCATTGAACAGCGGGAAGATAGTGGCCATTGGTTCGCCCGAGGTCAAGGTGTATGACATTCGGATCGACGACATCAGTCCGTACCAAGGTGAAATGATCAACATAGAGGCCGTAGTGAAGAACTTCGGGAAGGTGGACTGCTCCATGGACCTGGAGATACACTATGCCAGCATGAACAATCAGATAAAGGTGCTCATCGACAAGCAGAGGATAGAGGCCAGGGCGGGATCGTACGGAAGCCTGAACGTACCCTGGAGGGCGAGAGAAGGCGTCTGGAACATATGGGTGGGTATAAAGAACTCCACCCCTGAGGACAGAACGACGCAATACCATCTGAACTTTTTCCAGGGTGGCGACTTCGTGGTCTCCTCCACCCCCGAAAGGGAATGGAATACCTATCTGCGGGATCCCGAGCACAGCGGATGGGATGCCGTTCCCGTGGACACCAACAGGGTTGCGTGGAAGATAGACGTGGGCGGTTCCCTTTTCCAGCCCGTGATCGCGGAGGGGGCGGTGGTGGTGGCAAATGCAGGAGGATCGGTGTATGCCTACGACTCCGTCGACAACGTGGAGAGATGGCACAGAGACCTCGGAGGCCGGATACTCTCCACTCCCACCATTCTGGGAGGCAAGGTGTTCGTCCCCATGGAGGGCTTCAAGCTGGTATGCCTCCGGATCGCCCCGGACGGCGCAACGAACTGGACGTTCAACGACCCCGGTATCACCGATCCCATCACACCGGTGATGGCAGCTCACGGAATAGTGCTCCTGGCCACCGAAGAGGGGCGGATAATCGCCCTGGACGAGGACGACGGCCAAATTCTGTGGGACCGGATTCCGGGGGGCAGCCTTTCCACGGTTCCGCTAATATTCGAGGATACGCTGGCAGTCATCGACGAGGACGGCGTACTCTATCTCCTCGACCTCTTTTTTGGGACCGTCGTAAGGAAGAAGGAGCTTGGTATCCCGGATCCGTTCACACCGAGCCATATGCACGGGGCCATCTATGCGGCCTTCGAGGGTGGGAAGATCATCCGGTACGACCCTAAGACCAATCTCAGCAGCAATGTTGCGGACCTTGGAGAGGAACTCACCACTGGGATCCAGTTCGTGAGCGAGGGGGGGGCCAAGGCGGTTGGGACCCTGAATGGATTGAGGATCCTGGATGCTACGAACACGCCCATGGCCCTTGTATCCACGGGAGGGCCGATATCATCTCGACCGTCGGGAGCACCCGATCGATGCTACATAATTGACGGAAACGGCCTTCTGTGCTGTATAAACGCTTCCGTTGAAGCGGGAACCGGTGACAGGATGTTGTGGAACCTGAGCCTCGGCAGCGGTTCGGGCGGAACGCCCGCGATCCGGGAGGGAAAGGTTTACGCCTCCGGAGGCGACGGCTACCTCTACTGCCTCGGTGCACCCAACAAGCCGCCCGTGGCCCTATTGAGCAGCCCCGGCAGCGGAGATGAATTCCTAGAGAACGATGAGATCCAGTTCAGCGGGGCGGGCTCCATGGACCCGGACCAGGACAGATTGAGGTACAGGTGGACGTCGGATATCGACGGAACTCTCTACGATGGATACACGGCGAGCTTTTCGATCCGTCTCAGTCCGGGCAACCACGAGATCCGGCTGGAGGTGGACGATCAGAAGGGCGGGAAGGACCGCAAGACCATAATCGTCTACGTTCACGGAAGGGAGCTGGAACGGATGGAATTCCCCAAGCAGTCCATGAAGATAACCGCCCAGGTCATCGGGGACGGCCAGATCAAGTCGGACTGGACCACCGAGGTGGCCGGGGTCATGAACGATTCCAGATGGAAGGTGGTGCACGTTACGAACGATCATCCCTGGACGGACTGGATGAACATCAGCTTCGACCTTTCCCCCGGGAGCCGCATCCTGCCCGACATGGCCAGGATCGAGACAGTTCGGATGTATATTCTGGATGAGAACCAGACGAATTGGTCCAGGCTGTCCGAGGGTTCTCTGTCCGTTGCCCACAGGACCATCCATGCCAACCTCACGGGTCGTGATTCCATGATGATCGGGCTATACGGCGAGATAGAGGAGGTGGTGGAGGATATGGAGAGGCCCGTTGCCAGAGCCGGAGGGAACCGGGAGGTCATAGCCGGAAGTATAGTATTCTTCGATGGCAGTGAAAGCACCGACAACGTCGATGTTGTGAATTACACCTGGACCTTCGATTACGAAGGAGAGATGAGACTTTCGGGCATCGAAAGCAGTCACAGGTTCGACATTCCGGGAGAGTACGTCGTAACGCTCAACGTATCTGATACAGCCGGGAACTGGGCGCTGAACTCGTTCAATCTCACGGTGAAGGAAGAGGTGATAGAGCCTCCGGAAAAGACGGATCATACTTTGACCATCATCTTCATACTGGTCATAGTCATTCTGATAATCGGAATCCTGATTTTCCGTGAGGCGCGGGGAAGGATGGAGCAGAGAAGGATGGACGACGCCTTCTTCAAGGATGACGGCGGGAAAAGTCGGCGACCGGAAGAGCCCGACGGGAAGGACGTGGACCAGTACGTAGATATGTTCTCCGTGGAAGGGAAGAAGGAGAAGGGCGGAAAGAAAACAACAAAGGGTACAAAAAAAGGTGCGGGGAAGAAGGAGGTCGAGAAGGACGAGGATAGTGGGATCCCCCAACGCACCGTGGGCGGTTTCGAGGTCAGGAAGACAGGAAAGAAATAATCGACCGGGAATGTGAAGACTTCATTCGAGCCGTCAGGTTATCGAGCTCTTCTCCTCCGGACATGCCCTCATCATGCTGGCGGTGCTGGCGGTCATGGCGATGAGAGAGGCAGGAAACCGGAGAAATGGATATAAATAACGGATAAATATTAATCGTAGAGACGGAGTTATCCGAAGCACGGTGGTGACCGATGTCCATTGTCTGGGTCGATAAGAATAGCAAGATCAGCGACATGGAGATCTCTGACGAGTTCTTCATGGTGAGTGCCGACGAGATGGGTGACGTGGTGGCCAGGAAGCTCAACGAGCTGGGGGAAGGGGGAGTGGTGCTGGTGGCGGAGAACGAGAACGAGGTCATCGGTTACATAACCACGAGCGAGATGATAGAGGTACTGGCCGAGGGTGAGAATCCGCTGGAACTGTATGCGGACGAGCTCATGGTGGAGGACTTCATGGAGGTGGTGGAGGACGAGATGCTGGGGAACGTTCTGCCGCTCCTTTCCGAGAGGTACCCCAATGCCGTGGTGGTCATCGATTACGGGGGGAAGTGCAAGGGATTCTTCTCGGTCAACGATTACAAGGACGCACTGGCCCTTCTCGGCTACTACGATCAGTCACAGGAGCCGCAGACGCCGGACGAGTGGAAGAGGAGGGGGATCGCCATGTCGTCCATGGGCCGGCCCGAGAAGGCATTGGAGTGCTACGAGAACTCTCTTGCCCTGGTGGGCGACAAGGAGGGGGCATGGTTCCGCATGGCCAGGGGATTCGAGGCCACCGGAAGGCTGAAGGACTCTTCCATGTGCTATGGGAGGGTGTGCGCCGCCAACCCCAACAACGAGGACGCCTGGCTGAACCGGGGCAACGTCTCGTTCCAGCTGAGGAAGAACAAGCAGGCGGCCAAGTGCTTCCTGCGGGCCCTGGAGATCAAGCCCGACGCCGTGAAACCCCTTCTGAACCTCGGCCTCGTGTATACGGAGATGGGTTTGACGGACAAGGCCATCGCAGCCTTCAACAAGGCGGAGGCCATCACCGGGGAGAACGGCGATCTGTGGTACCGGAAAGGAAACATCTACGACAAGGCCGGGGATACAAAGAAGGCTGTGAAATGCTACGAGAAGGCAACGAAGCTGGACCCGGGACACGAGGAGGCATGGTTCAACCTGGGCGCCACGCTTCATTCCAGCAACAAGATCAAGAGGGCGGCGAAATGTTTCGAGAAGGCCCTTCTGATAAATCCCGCCAATGCGGATGCCAGGGAGGCGCTGGCGATCTGCAAGGAAGGGCGAGGTGGATTGTTCTGAGGAACGGATGGACGGGAACATTGCTTTTTGTAAAGAATTATCGATTACCGATGTCAGAAGCTTCCCCAGGGAACCTTTTTTAGGAACTCGTCCCAGAGCGTATCCTCTGCGAACAGCGTATTCTCGTATTCCTCCATGTACTCCGAGGACCTGAACGGGATGTATATGGACAGCCCGTGAGCGTCCGGATGCTCGCCCGCCTGTGAGCGGTTCCCGTGCACGAAGCCCACTACCACGTCGTCCAGCAGCTCCGCCACCCTTGTCGCATTCTCCTGGCTGCACAGGAGGTTGCCACCGTCGGCCAGGCGCCTTACGAAGTCACCCAGGTCGTACAGCGGAAAGGTTGCCAGCCCCACGAAGTCCAGCTGGCCACTGAAGGATTCCGTGCACATGTCTGGAGAAGCCTCGTTGTGACCTATCACCGAGAGCACGAGCTGTCTTTCCGCAAGCGTCTGTCCTCCGGCGACCCCGGAAATACTGGAAAGCAGTTCTTCCGCCAGAAGCGCCACCCGGTCGACCAGGAGGGAAATGCTTTCGAGGGATACGACCGCGAAGGTGTCGCTGCTCTCGCTGTATACTATACCGTCGCGTGGGGATGTGAAGGGCCCCTGTTTTTGAAAGCAATCGAGCTGATGCAGGGCGAATTCCCTGGCGGTCCAGTCCGTGTTGTTCAGGAGACCTCCCCACACCTCGTCGTAGAGCCAGTTTCCCGCGTAGAACCTGCCCTCCTGCTTGTAGCTGCCGATGCCGTAGGTCTCGCAGCCGGTGAGGTAGTCGGCGCAATCCCATATCTCGTAGGCAAATTCCAGGTTGGACATGAGGCATGCGTCGAAGGAAAGCAGGTCTAGATTGCTGCCGGTCACGTTCTTGATGCGCAGTAACGCCTCCCTCATCTCGTCAGCGTGCAGGAAATCATCGGAATACTCGTCGGAGCAGGCGCCCATCCATGCGCCGCCGTGATTGTTGACGTGAAGATCGTAACGCTCGGCCGGAAAGTTGGCAATACCCCACTGAAGATAGCCAAAGAGCACATCCGGGTCGCCCATGTTAAGCTCTCCGCCCCAGCCCGGGCATACCTCGGACGGGGACGCCCTCCATGAACCTCCCTTCTCTATGTACAGGGCGTGCGAATCCCCGACATTCCCCTGGTCCACCAGCGCCACCAGGTTCATCTCGTCGGTGGAGCCAACCGTCTCGAGGAAGTGAAGGTCGCTTTCCCAGGAGCCCATATCTCCCAGATTGTTGTCGAAGGCAACGTACATGAAAGTGGTCCATTTCCTGGGCTTGAGCGGCAGCGAGAGCTCCGGAGGCTCCTCATCATCGTCGGGATCCGGGTCTTCATCCGGTTCCTCGTCATCATCCGGATCCTCGTCGTCATCCGGTTCCGTATCGTCGTCAGCGGGATCCTCGTCATCACCGGGCTCTCCTTCTTCCCCGTCAACGGACCCAGTCCCGTCATCCCCACCCGTTTCTTCCCCGTCGGGTTCCGGTCGTTCGTCCTTCCATCCTTCGTCATCCGCTTCATCGACGGCATCATCGAGGGTATTGGAGATGAATGCGTACACCAATCCGGACGTTATGCCTATTAAAAGAACGACTCCAACGATTATCAACACTGCTGTGGTGACTGGATTCGAGGACATTATTGAATAATATAATGGTAAGCTTAGATAAAATTTGCGGTCCGTGTTGGGATTGATAGTTAACAGGAGGTGGAATGGACGGAGTTCGGGTCAATCCATTTAACTGTGGCTTGCTGCCGCTGATTATTAAGAAAAAGTAATAGTACACAATATCTGTGTTATCCCGAATTACTTTCACCCCCCTCTTACGCCTGCGGTATTTTCTCTT